>JALTMC010000870.1 GCA_027005175.1 Myxococcales bacterium | reverse complement strand
ATGGCACAACTCTGCCAAAGGCAAAGACTCCTCCTCTGTACAGTGAAGGGTCTCTACAATAAGTTGCTGAATATGTTCTTTTGCCAAAGGTAAGAGTTCGATGGATGTGATGGAAACACCCAGCTCTGTCATGTTGTCCATCGCCAAAGTTAATGCATAAGCCTGCTCCGCCAAGTTATCTCGAAAAGCACCAACAATCAGAATATGACCTGAGTCAGGCACCGAGAGCAAGCGCGTGATGACTTCCAGAGAAGCCGAATCAGCCCACTGCAAATCATCGAAAAAAAGAACCAGCGGATGTGCTTCACAAGCAAAGATCTCTACAAAGTTATGGAATACAAAATCAAATCGATTCTTTGTCTCTTTCGGAGATAGCTCCTCAAGAGGCTCCTGCTTTCCAACAATAAGCTCGATCTCTGGAATGACTTCAATGAGAACTTGTACATTGCGACCCAAAACTTGTAGCAAGGTTTGTTTCCAGCGTGCGAGTTCCTCTTCAGGGTAAGAGAGAAGACGGAGCACCAAGCTTTGAAACGCTTCAATCAGAGAGGAGTAAGGGATATTGCGCTTAAACTGATCAAATTTGCCGGACAGAAAAAACCCTCGCTTCCCCAGAATCAGCTTGTGTATTTCCCGCACAAGTGCAGACTTTCCAACCCCAGCTGAGCCCGAGACAAAGACCAACTCTTTGGCTCCCTGACTGACTCTGGAAAAGGCCGCAAGCAGCTTCTCGAACTCTCTCTCTCGACCATACAATTTCTGTGAAATCTGAAAGAGGTCTGAGAGATCACTCTCTCCCAGCACAAAGGTTCTGACTTTCTTGGTTGCTTCCCACTGTTCCAAACATCTCTGCAAGTCGGCTTTTAAACCAAAAGTGCTTTGGTACCGCTCCTCCGCAGCCTTTGCCAGTAGCTTCAATACGATCTGTGACAAAACCGTAGGGATCTCTGGAACCCATCGCTGCAGGGGTGGAGGCATCATCACAATGTGCGCGTGAACAAGCTCAATAGGATCACACATTTCAAAAGGTGGGCGACCTGTGAGCATCTCATAAAACGTACAGCCCAACGAATACAAGTCTGTGCGATAATCGATGGTTCGATTCATCCGACCTGTCTGCTCAGGCGACATATAAGCGAGTGTCCCCTCTAAACTGTGGGGAGTGCGAATCTCAGGATTCTCTTGTGACAACTCTGCCGCAATCCCAAAATCGATGATCTTGACCTCACCACTTTCCCGGTTCCAGACAATATTAGAGGGGGTGATATTTTTGTGAATGACATGTTGTTGGTGAACTCTACCCAAAATGTCAGTGATACGAATCGCGAGCGGCAAAAACTCCGTCAAAGAAAGAGCTCCCGACAAAAGACACTTGTCAAGAGACTCCCCGCCAAAGTCTTCCAGCACCATCACCAAACGATTCTCTTCGCGAACCAGCTCGTAGGTTTCAATAACCCCTTCGATACCCAAACGATGAGTGAGCTTAAACTCACGGCGAAAACCTGCCAACTGAGAAGGTGTTGGAAACTCCCAGCACAAACGTTTGAATACAACACGTTGGTTGCTGACTTCACGGCTTCCCCGATAGACTTCCGATCGGAAACCTTGATTGAGCATCTTTTCAATCTTATAGTCTGGTAATTCAAACATTAACTATTTGCCCACAACAGCATGAGAAGTTCAATTCTCTTTTTAAAGCCCCTCGTTCATTTTCATTTATAATACCGGGTCAAAACCTCCTGGATGCATCGGGTGACAGCGGCCTATGCGCTGAAACGTCATCCATCCTCCCCGAAGGAAGCCATGCTTCGAAATGGCCTCAAATCCATACTGTGAACATGTCGGAGAAAAACGACAGCTCGGTGAAAACATGGGAGAGAGAAATCTCTGGTACAAACGTATCGCAAACAAAGTAAGAACTTTCATAAGCACACACCTCCGTCGCAAACCAATGCGAAAGATCCCCCACAAGAGGAGAGAACCACACGCAAACCACACATCACATCATCGAAGAACATCAGCATCAAGATCTAACAGGAAGGCAAAGGGAAGTCAAGAGGAAGAGTGCGATTGCGGGTTTCGACCTTGCGACGCGACCTCTCATGTGAAAACATGGGTTGACTTCAGGATCGTTGATCCAACAATCTTTACATGTTGTTAATTGGCCCGCTAGATCTACCGTATCTTGGATTCGCGGTATGTAAATCTTGTTGAGTTGTCGATCCCAAATGAGTATCGTGAAGGTGACAGAGGCTCTTTGGTCTCCGGCACCGGGTATCTGGAAATAGTTGCCTTTGAAAGGCTTGAGCCGTATGAAGCGAAAGTCTCGTGTACGGTTCTTAGGGGAGAGTGCGATCCGTTCTCTCGAAACCATCCTCAAACACCTGAGGGTGGGGGATGAGAGGCAATTTACAATCACAAGAAAGGAGGTGAGATGGAAAAGTAAATTGA
>JALTMC010000869.1 GCA_027005175.1 Myxococcales bacterium | reverse complement strand
CGGCAGCGTAATGCTCACAGTCTTCATTGGTGGAACAGGAACTCATACAACGGCCACCGATGCAGGTCGAATTCGAATCAAACCCCTTCTTGCAATCTTCTTCTGTCTTGCATTGGTTGCATTTCCCTCTTGTGGTGTCACAGCTTAGGAAGCCTGCCCCCAAGCACGTTTCATCGTCAACACACAAACATCGCAGATCTTCACTGCAATTTCGGCCCGTAAATTCGGGTGCACAGTGTGAGTCTTTCTCACAGCCTGCACATTGACCATCTGTACAGATGCGAAAACTCAAGCAGTCGCTGTTTCTTGTGCACTCAATGCATCGAGTTTTGTCTTTACATTGCAGTTTATGGTTTTTGATGAAAGGGTTTTTCAAGCGGTTGCAATCGTCTTGCGACTTACAACCCCAACATAAAAAACTGTTGAGTGTTTCGGTGCAAGGGTAGGGGTCTCCCTCTTCACACTCTCGCCCAAAGGTCCAGGTCATACGCCCATTGATCCGTACACAGAGTTGGTACAAAGGATGTAGATATTGAGCGTCTACGATCGAGTTGCATCGAGTTTGACCTTCTTCACAATCACTGCCTTTTTTCCAGGCTTTCCAAGCGGTCAAACATTGCCCACAATGCTTTCGACTAAGGCTGACTGTTTTTAGACGGTCGGAGGCGGATTTTAAGGGCATATAGAATGTGGTTTGTTTGCTCTCTTCGAGACCACACAGATCATCGCAGCTATTGAGTTCCGTGAAGTATTGAAAAAACTGACTTTGACAGTTGGTGTCGCATGGTTGTGGAGCATCACAGCTCACAACCAGTCCTATGAGCAGCAGAGTGATAAGTGGTGTCATGGTTAGATATCGATTGGACAACGTTTTTCTCCAAGACTGTCTGTGGTTCTTTACTAGGATGTGTACCATTTTCTTCCACCGGCATCGTACATATGGATACAGAGGTCGGTTATCGGGCTATTATAGTATTCTTTGGGTAGCATCGTCCAGATCATGGTGTCTCGAAGGCCACCTCCAGCGTCCATGATTCGATCTCGCATGGTGGCTTCATGTTGGAAGCCCAGTTTTCGTGGTATCGCAGCACTGTGATTGTTTTCGGGAGCACAATGGATCTCTACTCTTTTGTACTGATGGACAACAAAGGCCACTTGGGTCAGCGCAGAGGCGGCTTCTGTTGCCAGACCTCGGTTTGTGTAGGCATGGTGAATCCAGTAGCCTATCTCGATGGCTTGTGGTCCCACTCTAGGATGCAAGCCTGTTCCACCCAGCACCTCTGTTTCGTCCCGGCTGAAGATCCCATAAACAAAATCCTGGCTCTGATCAAAATCAGAGCGAAATCTCCTCATGAGTTCGATGCGTGCCGTAAGACTTATGGGCTCCTCCTTGATCCACGGCATCCATACACTCAGGTGCTCAAGGTTGTCTTGAATGGCCTTGTGGAGAAGTGGAGCATCCGTTGGATTCCAACATCGTATGACGAGGTGTGGTGTTTCGATGCGATACACAGGGCCTGAAAAATGCTCCTTCATTCTCTCTCCTTTTCTCGTTTGTACTACATTTGTACTGTGCTATTCTTACAAGTTTAACATGTTTTTTGCTAGGTGCTGACTTGATTTGCTATTCTTCTCGACATTGAACGTCTTACGCTTTACAATGCTTGCATCCTTTTGAGGTTCCATGAGCGATTACACATCTTTTTTGAATAGTGTTGAAAATAATGGGTTGGAGCTCTCTTCTCCGGAGTGGAGGCCTATTGATTGTGCGATGAATAAAGAAGAACCAAAACAGTTCACTGCTCCTGGAGGGGAGAGCGCAGAGAGTCGTGTTGTTGATTCCACTGGCGAGGACGCGCAGCCGTGTCGTATCTTGGTGGTCGATGACCATCGCAATGTGCGGATGATGCTACAGGTTCAACTTCGTCTCTGGGGTTATCATGTTGTGGTAGAGATCTCTGCTGAAGCCGCGATGCAACGGCTGGAAGAAGAGGCTTTTGACTTGATGATCACGGATATTCACATGCCAGGAAAGGACGGGCTTGAGCTGGCGGCTTGGGTGAAAGAGCATCATCCTGATATGGAAGTCATTGTCATGACAGGAGAAGCTTCGATTGAAAGTGCTGCTGCTGCGATTCGACTGAACGCCTTTGACTACCTCCTCAAGCCTTTTTGGGATCTTGGTTTGGTGCAAACGAGCGTTGAGCGTGCCATTGAAAAGCAGAAACTCAAAGCAGAGTTGAAGCTGCGAATGGAAGAGTTGCGGGCCAGCCGCGCCAGCTTCAGCAGTATTGTTGAAAAGAATGCCAATGGGATCTTGGTTCTGGATGCTTCGCATACCATTCGATATTCGAACCCCGCAGCATTGACGGAGTTTGGCCTTGATCCTACAAGTATCCAGCGACTCCTCTCTGCGATCAAACCAGGGCGAACTGTGGAGGTCCAGCGTAAGTCCCTGGACTCTGAACAGACTGGATATGCTGAAATCCACACCGAAGAGAGTATGTGGGGCGAAGAGAGTGCTTATCTTGTGACGATCCGGGATATCACTCATCGCAAGCAGGTCGAACAAAAACTTCTCTTTGGTGCTTTTCACGACGAGTTAACCAAGCTTCCCAATCGTGCTCTTTTTATGGACCGACTTTCTCGTCGTATCGGTAAATTAAAGCGTCAAACAGACTCGATGTTTGGTGTCTTGTTTGTCGATCTGGACCGGTTTAAGTACATCAACGATAGTTTGGGGCATCACACAGGTGACGTCTTTTTAGTCCATGTAGCTGAGCGTTTGGTCTCTCTTCTCCGAGAAAATGATTCCATTGCCCGGTTGAGTGGAGATGAATTTGTTATCTTGCTCGATGATCTTCACGATATCAGTGATGCCGTTCAGGTGGCGAAACGTGTTCTCGATGAATTCAAAAAACCCTTTGAATTGCACAACAGTCAAGTTTATGCTTCTGCCAGTATCGGGATCACGACCAGTCTGATTGGATATGAAGGGGCGCACGATGTGTTGCGTGATGCTGACACCGCCCTCTACCATGCAAAAGCTTCAGGAAAAGCTCGTTACGAACTTTTCACTCATACCATGCATGCACAGGCCGTCAACTTTCTTGAGCTAGAGACCGATCTACGATTGGCCTTTGAACGCAAAGAGTTTGTCTTGTATTACCAGCCTATCATCGACCTCAAACAGATGAAAGTGTTTGGGTTTGAAGCATTGTTGCGCTGGAATCATCCCACCAAAGGCTTGATGATGCCTGCCACATTTATCGATGTGGCTGAAGAGACGGGATTAATCGTACCTTTGGGGATGTGGACTCTTGGGGAAGCTTGTCGCCAACTCAAAGAATGGGAGCAAACGGCAGAGGCAGCATCGACACTGAAGATGAGTGTCAATGTGTCTTATCGGCAATTTCTACAGTTTGACTTGATTGAACAAGTCCGTAGCACTCTTGAACGCACAGGCCTCTCTCCTGAGCGACTGAAAATAGAGTTGACAGAGAATGTATTGATCGAGCACACAGAGATGGTCAACCAGATCCTGGGTGAACTCAAAGACCTCAATATTCAAATCGATATCGATGACTTTGGTACAGGCTACTCGTCTCTCAGTTATCTTCATCGTTTTCCCATCGATACCCTCAAAATAGACCGATCTTTTGTGAGTCATATGCAAGATGATGAGAAGAATTTAGAAATTGTGAGGAGCATTGTTGGATTGGCTCGTAATCTCGACATGAATGTCGTAGCCGAAGGTATCGAACATCTGGAAGAACTCCTCCAACTTTGTGCCATCGAATGTGATTATGGGCAAGGATACTACTTCTCCCGACCCCTCCATGCAGAAAAAGCCCTCTCCTTCCTCAAAGAACCCATCAAAGATTCCTTTCTCTAGCCCTCAGTTCATGGTTGATGGTTTATGGTTCTTGACTCTTGGTTCGGCCCTCAGCCTTCAGCCCTCGGCCTGGTTCGCCAGGCATTCGGACAATCATGTGTGTTCCTACGCCGAGTTGGCTGCTTACTTCCATGCTGCCGCCTTGGGATTCGATGGCTTGAAAGCTGATTGTCATGCCGAGACCCATGCCTTTTCCGGGCCCTTTGGTGGTGTAGAAGGGAGAGAATATTCGGTCGAGTTCTTCGGGTGCAATTCCACATCCAGTGTCTTTCACGGAGATTACGATATCTCCCTTGGATTCGAACAATCGGATGGTGACAGAGCCTTCTTCTTCAATGGAGTCTACGGCATTTTCAATGATATTGAGGAGTGCTTGGTTGAACTCTGCCGGATCACACCACACAGGTTTTTTGGTTTCTTCTTGAAATTGAATGTCGCACTTTTTGTGGGGGGGGATATTGATCACTTTAAGGATTTGTTCGATGGCTTCTGTGAGGTTGTGAGAGCGTAGAACGGGGTTGTATCCTTCTTTGGAGTAATGCTTCATTAGCTCCACTGTGTCATGAATCCGAGGAATGGCTCGTCCTGCGATATCCATAAAGGGACGCACGGCCTTGAGTATCTCTTGATCCTCTCGATGTTTAAGCTGCATTGTGATGGCTTCCAAGGAATTTTTGATCATATTCAGTGGGTTGTAGATCTCATGGGCCATCCGGGCGCTCATTAACTGGATGGCATCCAGTTTTTTTCGAAGGACCATCTTTGCTGTAATGGCTCGATTCTTCAGAGTCTCTCGCACTCGGGTACGCAGCTCTCTTGGACTAAATGGCTTGGTAAGGTACGAATCTGCGCCATGTTCCAAGCCTGCGATGAGATCCTCTGCTTTGGTGCGAGCTGTGAGTAGGATGATTGGGATATGCATGGTGTCTGGATCTTTTTTGAGCTTTTTACAAAGCTCAAATCCATCCATGACTGGGAGCATCACATCCGAGAGGATAAGGTCAGGTTTTTTCTCTTTGGCACGTTCGAATGCTGTGCCGCCATCCATCGCTGTGAAGATGTCGTAGGTTTCGCCCAACAGTGTATTCAGAAAGCGAAGCAACTCAATATTGTCTTCAACGATCAACAGGCGAGCTTCCTTAAAATCGTGCTCTTCGCGGGGTACGACTCGTCTCTCTGTCGCCATGTCTATGTCGAGGTAGCGAAAGTTCTTTTGGTCCACAAGCTGATGAGTCCATTCGGATACACCGGCATCCTCCGTTCGCCGATTCGGTTGCCCTGTTTGGTGTATCTGACGTCGATCCAGGATCTCTTCACGAAAATGTTCGCGACCCTTTTGCAGCTCGATAATGATGGTTGTACCCGATCCCTCTGTACTTTCTGCGTGGATCTCTCCTCCATGCAGGTTCACCAACTCTTTGACCAAGGAGAGTCCGATACCGGTTCCACCATACTGGCGAGTGCTTGAGGCATCGGATTGAAAAAATCTCTCGAAGATCTGGTTCAGGTGCTCTTCGGGGACTCCGATGCCGGAGTCTTCGACTTCGATCTGGATGAGTTCTTGCTTTTCTATGACACGAACCTCGATCGTTCCTTGATTGGGTGTGAATTTGAGTGCATTTGCCAGGATGTTGAGAAACACTCGTTCCATATGTAGACGATCGATCCATACGGAGATGTCTGAACCATCGAGGGTTAGGGTGATTTGTTTTCGCTCTGCCATCCCCTTTACAATCTCAAAGATACTTTTAAAAAACGTTTGTATCTCGACAGGCTCGATTCTCAGACGAACCTGAGAGTCTTCCAGCTTGGAGAGTTCCAGCAAGTCATTAATGAGTTTGAGCAAGCGCAGGCCATTTTGGCGAATGGAGCGAAAATAGGTGAGCTGGTGCTGTTGGAAGTCTCCAAGCTCCCCTTCGATAATGGCATCGACCGGGGTGAGGATGAGTGTGAGTGGTGTGCGTAATTCATGCGTGATATTTGCGAAGAATTGACTCTTCACTCGATCGAGTTCTTGGAGCTGACTGTGGGCTTTTTCCAATGCCGTTTTGGCCCGACTGAGTGCAAGGTTGGCAAAAAAAGTGTCTCGTTTGCGCCAAACGTTGACTTGTTGGGCGATGGTGATAAAGATAATGGTAAAAAGGATAAAGAAGTTGTGGGCGACGAAGTCTGAAAGTTTCGTGGTATAGATTTGAGGGTGAAAGAGGTTTGGAATCAGATAGGAGAAGTAGATGGGCATGGACATGAAGAGGTTCCATTTCCAGTTCCATGTCATGAGCAGACCGACCGCAATAATGGGGATATTGAGGCCCGCGTAATATCCAGAGGAGGGTCCTGTATCGTAGAGAACCATGATGGCTATGACCCAGCCTGTGACCCATCCGATGCATGCACCCATCAGATTGATATAGGGTCGGATCCATTGTGTGTAGGTCGCAGCCAGCACTACGATGTAGAACACAATGCACAGCAAGCGCAAGGTTACGAATATTTGGAATTCAGCGGGGATATAATAGTAGTCAAGGATCGCGAAAAAAGGCTGGCCCAGAGCACCACAAACAGCCTGAATGCGTAACGCAGTTCGATTCGAGTGTTTCAGTGATTCAAGGAAGGCTGCATTGTCTGCTTGGCTAGTCATACTTGAGCTAAGCCTTTCGTCGGACCACCAAAAACAGGTTGGTGCCCGTTTCTTCCGCCTCAATGGAGGCTTCGATAGGGATAGTCACAGAGCGTGTCAGGGCCATCAAGTCTTCTGCGTCGCGGTAAATTAAGTCCCAGTCACACATGTATTCAAAGATATACTGGGTGTCGTTGATAGCAAAGTTACCAATGATGGCTATACCGTCTGGCTTTAACATGGAGATGAGGTTGTTGAGCAAGCGCATCGCTACGCTTGTGGGGAGGTAGTCAAACAATCCAGTGGATGTAATCATATCTTGTTTGGGGATGGTATCGACAAACTCTCGGTCTTGGATGATCTGCTTTACAGAGCTATGGAGGTAGTGTACGTCAACCGGGATTGTTTGGTCGTAGAGGATATTGTTGATATGTGTATGACAAAAGGCCAGTGCTTCTTCGTCTTGGTCAAACAATGTAATCTCTAGTGGCCGCTGAGGGGGACTGTCTTGCAGTAAATCGAGGATCTCTTTGGCTGGACCACTGGCGAGGGAGAAGAGTCGCATCGGTTCGTTGCTCTCATGCTGGGATAGCTTCTTCTTGATCTTCTCTGTGAGAAAGGGGATTCTGGATATCCCCGCGAGACTGGCTGTGGTGGTACAACCGATGCGATGAAGCAATTTTCCGAAGAGGCTATCTCCTTCGTAGTGATTTTCAGGAGCATAGATCCATAGTAGAACCTGATAGTCGCCGGCGTAGCCAAGAGGCTTGTGATACGAACGGTGGAAAACAGGAGCTTCCTCAAAAAGATGGTGTAGTTGGTATTGCGAGTAGTCGCGATAGGGCTTGCGCTCTTCACCAGAGAGGTGCTTTACTTCCTTGTAGAGTTGAAGCTCTAATTCGCGGAAGAGCCGGGTGAATTCAGGTTCCGCTAGCTCAATCACTTCCCGCTCCCATCGCAGTCTATCCTTCGACAAACCCTGGTAGCCCGCTTCAATTCCATCAAGCTCTTTCTTATAACGTTCCAAAAACAAACGAAGGTCTCCAACGAGAGCACGAAACGACACTGGAATGTCGCTCTGAAACAGTCGATCCATGCTTTGACGGAAGGATGTCAACTGGTTGTGAATGCGTACTTTCTCTTTGAGTCCATGTATTGTTTCTGTGTCCAAGTTGCCTGATTTGAGGGCACAACCAACAAGCAATACCCCTCCCGCTTCGCGCTGGTTGGTGACAGAAGCTTCACCATCGTAGATAATCTGGTCTTCCCAGCGAATTTGGAAGCCACGCAGCAGCTCACCGTTGCGAAGGACCTCTTTGGCACTCGCTTCGAAGGCGAGGCCATTGGACGAAAGATTGCGGATCTTCCCGCGAGTTTCACGGCCATCAAAGTCTTTATAGTTGACAAACATGGGGGTGTTTCCGAGAAGCTCTTTGGTGTCGTATCGAGGAGGCCGAAACAGGATCTGCTTGCCTTTTGCGCCTTCGAGATCAGGGTGAAAAATACCTTTGGATGGACTTACCATCAGTTATTCCTTTTTGCTCGGGAGTTGGATTGTGAAGGTTGTGCCTTCTCCGGTCTGGCTTTCTAAAGTGATCTTTCCTTTATGTTTCTCGACAATTTGCTTACATACTTCAAGGCCTAATCCCAAACCTTGCTGTGACTTTGTTGTAAAGAAGGGTTCGAAAATCTTCTCTTGCAAATCTTTGGGTACTCCCCTCCCGCAATCTCGAATGGAAAAGGTTATCGTCTTGTCGCTTGTCGGGTGCAACTCCACCCAGATCTGCTTTTTTTCCGTGAGTGCTTGTATCGCATTGCGCAAGAGGTTGAGGATGACCTGCTTCAGTCGTTGTCGATCCACCCAACAAAAGTCCACCTCTGCGTAGGTCTCGGTAAATTCCACACCTTCAGCGATAGGACTTTGGCGAATAAAGCGGACTGCCTGACGGAGTAACTCGCTCATATCGGTGTAGCTTTTTTGTAGTTCTGGTTCTCCTCCTTTGGTGAATTGTTGGAGTAGCTGTACCATCTCATACAGGTTCTCTATCGCTTCGATGATGAAATCGATGGAGTCTCCGATGCTGCTTTGGGCACGTAAAGTCTCTCTCATGGATTTTAACAAGACCAACACCGTGAGCTGGTTGTTCATCTCGTGAATAAAACGCGCCGTGACTTGGCCCATGGTTGCGAGACGCTCTGCTTGTAACTTCTCTTCCTGCACTTTCTTCAACTGCGTATACGAGTTTCTCAATTCCTCATTTTTGTGTTGCAACTCGTCGATCAAGGCACCAAATGCTCTCTTGTAGGCTTGGCGCTTAAATGCCTCTTCAACGGTTGCTCGTATCTCTATAATATTCCAGGGCTTGGTCATGACTCTGAAGATCTTCCCGCTGGCCATCGCAGCCAGCAGCATCTCTCGATCAGAGTATGCCGTTAACATGACTCGCATCGTGTGTGGAGCGATTTTAGCTGACTGCCCACAAAACGTAAGGCCATCCATTCCTGACATGCGTTGGTCAACAATCATCAGGTCCACTTCTTGCTTTTGAATAAAATCTAAGCCTTCCTCTCCCGAGGTTGCTGTATAGACTTCGTAATCTACCTCCAGGAATGTCTTTAATAAGAAAAGGTTGTCTTCTTCATCATCAACCAACAAGATGCGAAATCCCATATGACCATCAACATCTTGCTCCTGTAGGTATTCAAAGAGCAGCTCATCCATCGTTCCGTCTTTCCTGTCACCATCAAAACAGATCCGTTCTTAACAAATGCAATACAAGCACAAATGCAATACAAACAGACCTCCGCCTATTGATCTACCAAAATTTATTGGGAAGCGTCAATAATACTGCCATTCTGCCACTCACGGCCAGACTTGGTTTGTGTTTACTATTGAGACGAGCCTGAGCCTCAACATCCAACAACAACTTCACCTTTCTTTTGGACTGTCGCAAATTCGCAATGACTCCACGAAATCTCACCATCCTACCCATCCACGAAATCACTTTATTATCCGCCGGACGAAAGTCCAGCTCTGAGAAACGAAGTACCCTGAAGGGCACTGGAACACAGACTTGATTTGTGTTCACCACTGAAGCAAGCCTGAGCCTGAGCATCCAACAGCAATGACTCCTT
>JALTMC010000868.1 GCA_027005175.1 Myxococcales bacterium | reverse complement strand
GTTTTGGGAGGTTGTGCAGGTGGGCCAGGAAGCCTTACTCCGAATCATACTACAGGTAACGAAAACAGCGAAAAATACGGGCAAAGAGCGAACAGCAATACTGGAAATCGTACCGAAACAAACGGCACAGGACGAGGAGGCTTCAACAACACCAATATCGGCAATGACCACAACACCAACACAAGAAATGGAGCAGGCACAGGACAAGGAAACACCAATGGAACAGGCACAGGACAAGGAAACACCAATGGAACAGGCACAGGACAAGGAAACACCAATGGAACAGGCACAGGACAAGGAAACACCAATGGAACAGGCGGTACGGATGGAACAGGGCAAGTAGGGTCGGGCAAGAGGCCCCTCCCCTACCACGGTCCCCAGGGAGCTTCCCTACCCAAAGGTGCTGTCGGCCCCCATGGCAAGCTCAGCCCAAGTTTTTCGTGCCAGAATGGACTGGTTTACAAGACTCCAACCTCCGTGTGTCCTTATCAAAAAGGAACTTGTGTCAACGGTTCTTTGCAGTGTATTCCGCTGGTAAGCCTGAAGCAAGGACGCTTTATGCTCAATGGTGTTGCAACATACATCCATGGAGTGGTCTACAATCCGATTCCCGCTTGCAAACCCATTGGACATGACTTCACAGACGAGCCCGAGATCCGTGGTCGCGACTTCCCTTTGCTCAAGCAACTTGGAACCAACATCACACTTCGATTGCTGCGCCCAATTACTGACCGAAACTTCCTACATGAAGCTCACCAACATGGCCTACGTCTGATTCCAGCCTATTATGTGAAATGGGATACGGACTTTGCCAAAGACTGTCCGAAGCTGCGAACCAACTTTCAAGAGCAACTCAAATTTTACCAACACCATCCGGCGATCATTGCCTATTCGATTGGAGAAGAGGTCGCCATGCACATTCTCAACTCTTCGACTCCCAACAAAACACAACGAATCAAAGACTGGTTTGTCTGTTTGAACAAAATGGCAAGCGATGTTCGCAAAATAGAGGGGCCTCTGGCCCGTCCTGTTGGGACAGTCTCAAGTGCCCATCCCAATGAACCTCTCGGTCAATCGAGATACAATGCAACCGAAGCATCCATGCCCTTTGTTGGCTTTCATATGTTCAACATCTATCAAAGCACCCAGGTAAAAGGCTGGCTGCGCGGCAAGCAACGAAGCCGGTTTAAGAAGCCCATTCTCTTCGGTTCCTACGGTATGGATGCTTGTGCTTTCAACCCCACAACCCAACAATGCAGAGAAGATCAAAAAAGCCAGTCACTCGCTGTACTCACACTCGCACGTGATACAAGATCTGCCTATGACGACCCAGAACCCACCCGCTCTGCGGGTGGCTTTGTGATGTCGTACAGTGATGAATTATGGAGAGGTTCTCCCTACGATGCCATCTGTCATCAAAACAGCAGCGGCTTTCCCCACGGCAACTTCTTTGATGGCTACTTTAATCTGGAGTGGTTTGGTCTAGTCAATATTCACAGCAACCCACAAAAAGCCCAGCCTCGTGCTGCGTTTACTGCATTGCGTGCGCTTTGGTCCCGACAAAAACCATGGGCTACTGGCCCACGCCAGATCCATATCAACTCCCATACAAACCATCAAATCGTAGGTCCACAGATCTTGCTGTCAGGAGACTTCAAAGGCTTTACCCGCAAGAAAGGGGAAAGCTGGGCTGCCCTCTTCCTATTGATTCGCCCTTACCAAAGCGCAGACCACTATCCTATGCAACCGATCTCTCTCTGTTGTGGCTTTGGCCCAACAACATGGATGATGGCTGCCCAAATTGGACGTGCGCAAGACAAAGGAAAAAAATTCCAACTCGTCCCCGCCTATACCACCGATTACGCAACCTACCAAAAGCTCATCAGGCCCGGATACTTCTTCTCCTCCACTCCCAAAAGCGTCGTACTACTCAAAAACTTCGCCATCACTGTCATTCGAAAATAGGCAGACTCAGATCCGCCCCCACCAAAACGTTGGAAACTTCGCCCAAAGCTCACAGATACAGCCTGAAAGAGAGAGTCCGCTCCGACTCGAACCGAGAAGAGACTTTACGAAAGAGAGAGTCCGCTCCGACTCGAACCGAGAAGAGACTTTACGAAAGAGAGAGTCCGCTCCGACTCGAACCGGGAAGAGACTTTACAACGGTTGTGAAGTGCAAACCAAAAAATCAGACTTGATTTGTGTTTACTATTGAGATGAGCCTGAACCTCAACATCCAACAACAACCTCACCTTTCTTTTGGACTGTCGCAAATTCGCAACGACTCCACGAAATCTCACCATCCTACCCATCCACGAAATCACTTTATGATCCGCCGGACGAAAGTCCAGCTCTGAGAAACGAAGTACCCTGAAGGGCACTGGAACACAGACTTGATTTGTGTTCACCACTGAAGCAAGCCTGAGCCAGACTTGATTTGTGTTTACTATTGAGA
>JALTMC010000867.1 GCA_027005175.1 Myxococcales bacterium | reverse complement strand
GTTGGAGCGGGGAAAGCGTTGTGGGGTACGTTGAAAACATGCTTGCGCTCGAAGTGTGAAGCGACCTGTACCACTGGCGATCTGGCTTGTCTGGAGAACTGCTGGAAAGCTGAGTGTGGTCAGGAACTCATCGCTTGTTCTGTCGATGGTAGAGCTGGCGCAAACTCCTGTCGTGAGACTGTATTGTGTGCCGTGAATTGCGATAAAAAAGATCTCAAATGTCGTTCCGGCTGTTTGGCGAATGGAAGCCCGACTGCACAGCAGGCATACCAAGGATTTACGGCTTGCCAAGGGAAAGCCGCACAGAAACCTCTCACACCCCAAGAAAAACAGGTCTGCTTCCAAAAAGAGGTGGATTGTCAGTGTCCTCAAAACAAACCGGGTATCGGCACAGGTGCTTGTGGAGCTTATCTCAAGTGTGTTGGTCCTTGCTCTAACAAAGCTTGCTGTTTGGCCAAGTGTCGTTCGGATGTAAAAGCCGCCGGTTTAACTGCGGGTGACACTCTTCTCGCCTGTATTGCTGCACAGTGTAAGCCTTGTGCCGGAGATAAGAAGTGTACAGATCAATGCGCAGCCAGTAAATGTACCAACTCATTGTTTGGATGCTTGTGCCCCACCGTCGGCGCTCCTGGAACAGGCAGTCAAGGTTGTAGTAAAGGCTTGTCCTGTGCCCAAAGATGTGGAACCACAAATACATGCTGTGGAGCGAAATGTCTGGCTTCGATGAATAGCTCCGGCTATACGAAGTTTACCAAGTTGGCACAGTGCCTGGCCAACAAATGTGCTCGTTGTAAGGGGGATACCAACTGTCTGGAGAAGTGTGGTAGAAATAACTGCTCCAGAGAAGGCCTCTCTTGTCAGCTTGATTAGAACGGGCTTCTTGCAGTGTTTGAGTAAAAGTACGCTATGAGCTAGATATTGTTATGAAAAGAAATGGACCTAGCCATGCATTGCTTCCTTTGGTGTGTAAGTTTGCGATGGCAAATGTACTGCAAGCTTGGTTCGAACCATGGATTGACACAGATTCAGAATGGGGCTAGAACCCCAATTTTGAGGAAGAAAAACCCGACTGAAGTCGGCTCAATCCTTTCATCTTCCTTGAAGGGCAAAGTGTTTTGAGTGCCCCGAAGGGGTAGTCCCGAGACCCTCAGAGTGGGGGAGGCAGCCCCACGCATATACAGGAGATTTTGCTATGTCCATTTCTTTTACAGACTGTCAGAGCTCCGTAGAATTGGGATTGGTTTGCTTTATGGGAAAAAGGTAATGGAAGAAGAGCGTTATCAACCACGAGTTATTTTATTGCACGGTCTCGCTCGAACTGCATTCTCATTGAGACGTTTGGCAAAGGCTGTGGAAAAAGATGGTTATCTGGTGATGAACCTCAATTACCCTTCGCGTCGGTATAACATCCAAGAGCTAGCATCTCAGTTGTTGCCTACGATCCAAGATAGAGTGACATTACAGACACCACTTCACCTTGTTTCGCATTCGATGGGAGGTTTGGTGGGCCGTGAACTGATGCACCTACTACCAGACTACAACTGGAAAAATGCTGTGTTTCTTGCGCCACCCCACGGTGGGAGCCATTTGGCTCGAACCTTGTCAGCCCACCCCACAACACGTAACTTCTTTCAGTGGTTTTACGGTCCTGCTGGTCAGCAGGTTGCACTTGAAGATCCGGACTTCCCACTACCCCCGTGCCCGTACGGAGTGATTGCAGGTACCCAAAGCCGCTCCCTCATCAACCCCGTGAGCTGGTTTTCCCACCTCATCCTGGATGATCGTAGCGACGGAACAGTTCGGGTTGAAGAAACTCATTTGGATCGCATGATTGACTTTGCTGAAGTTTATGTTAATCATACCACCATTATGAATCACCCCAGTGTACATCGTTTGGTCCAGTACTTTTTTAAGTACAACGCTTTCCCTGATGTACTTGAAGAGATACCAGAAAAGTCCAAGGCCTCTCCAATCTCTGACTCTTAAATCAAACCATGTCGGCTTCATGGAAAAGGAAACAACAATGCTCTCTCTCTCCGCAAAGATAATGGTCGGCCTCGTGGCCTTTATTCACCTCTATATCATGATCCTGGAAATGTTCTTGTGGAAACGCGCCACCCGAGTTTTTGCGATCCCCAAGGATATGCGTGACAACAAAATGTTGCGCACGATGCTCAACAACCAAGGACTGTACAACGGATTTCTCGTGGCTGGCCTGCTGTGGGGGCTGTTCTATCCCTCCCCCGAAATCGCTTTCCAAATCCAACTGTTTTTTCTAAGCTGTGTCGCTGTCGCTGGCCTCTACGGTGCCATGACCGCAAAAATTAGCATCCTTTTTATTCAAACTATCCCCGCCGCGATCGCTGGTGTCCTCTTGATTATGGGCTAAATCTACAAACTGATGTGCTTGTCGAAGCCCCGACACTGCATCATCTCGGGTTGTTCGAACCCCTTGCTT
>JALTMC010000866.1 GCA_027005175.1 Myxococcales bacterium | reverse complement strand
CGTGAATGCCGTCGCCGTCACGGTCGGGCCAGGGACAACCTTTGTTCTCGATCGGTCCAGGTCTCTTGGGACACTTATCCACATTGTCTTTTAAGCCATCTTTATCAAAGTCACCCCAGGGACAACCCTTGTTTTTCTTGGGACCAAAACGTTTGGGACATTTGTCGATATTGTCTGTAAGTCCGTCACCGTCGGTGTCGGGCCATGGGCAACCCATATTATCACGTGGACCGGGAACTTTCGGGCACTTGTCTTCTTCATCAGGAATACCGTCTTTGTCTTGATCAAAGACCTGACGAGCGAACGTCAAACCAGCAAAGACTCGAACTTGCGGAGTACCATATCCGGGAAGGAGTGGTAGCCCCACACCAAGGTTCAGAGCGAGCGCTTTGCTTCTCTTTAGCAAATAAATACGCGCTCCCAGCAAGGCCTCCATCGGTGCAGAAGCAACAGACACATTCTCTGTAAGGGCTGTTGCACCGGATAATTCTGCGATGAGTTCCAACCGTTTTTTAATCGCCTCAACGCCAACACCAAGACCATAAGTCAGCTCATGTGAGATCACGAGGTTGACAAACTGAGTGCGTGGAAGAAAGCGGTAACCAATATTTAAGGTGAGGTTGGCAATTCCAACTCTCTTGTTCATCAACAAAGATGCCCCAAACGATACGGTTTCTTCGCCATTGAAGGATTCTTTGTTTCCACTGGGTATACCGAGATAGATCTTGAATGCGAGATTCATCCAGTGTTCTTTTTCGTTTAAGGCTCGGAGTTTCACTCCGATCTTGATATCGGAAAAGAACGTTCCTGTGAGATTTCGGTTTTGAAGTGTACCCGCAACGGCTGGATGCAATCCCCCTGAAGGGCTACTGTCAAAGAACTGATAGAATGTCACTGGGATTTGAACTTCCAGGTCCAACCAATCAAAGAAACCGATCCCAAACATCAGATCGGCAGCAACCTGATGCTCAATGATATTGATACGCTCGGAGGGCGCAGCGATAACAGAGTTCCCTTGCAAGACACGAAGGATCAGCGGGTCCTTCGCATAGTTCAAGTACAGACCTACTTTAAAGTTCCACTGTCCGAGGGAGGCACCTGATTGTGCCTGAAAGAGACCGTCGGGGTCGCCCCAAGGACGAAATTGTTGCAGCTGAAAAGCTGTTGAGTCAGAAGGGGTTGATTGTGCCCAAGCTGGAGTGGTCCAAAGAACCCAAATAGCCAAAACCAACAACCACTGGAAATTCTTTTTACTTCGAACAGGTAGAGAGTGCACAGAATCCGTCATAAACTTTCGTCCTCGCTATTCACATGCGTTGTAGAGCATTCACCTATAACATGGTTCAGCCAAAATTACAAAAAAGTGTTTCTTATCCGAAGTTCACATTCCTCCTTCCAGGAGACTCACCCAAAGAGCAGTGGCTCTCAGAGCGAGAGAGCAAGCGATTTGGTCCCACAGCCTCTCCATCAAAGACACGCCCCCCTCCAAATAGCTCTGTATTTCTGCGGTACTTCGAGTTCAACAAAGCCTGCTGCGCTTGACTCTGCAAGCCAAATCACCAACAATGGCTCGTCGAAGAACGGATGACGTTTGACTTGACTGTTGAAAGAGAACTGCATCGCAGGAGCGATGCCCCTGCTAGAACGTGGAGCCTATGAGCGAGACGAAAGACAAATCAGGACACCCACCATTGGAGCAGCGAGATGGCCTCCATGATCGTGAAATAAGTATCGTGATTCCTGTGTACAATGAGGAAGGAATTATCACCTCCTCTGTGGAAGATCTCGTCTCGGCGTTGGAAGAGATGGATTGGTCTTATGAGATCATCTTGTGCGAAAATGGGAGCCGAGACGCCACTGTCGCTCTCATAAAAAACCTCTGTGACCGATTTTCCAAGGTGCGCTATCTCACAGTAGGCGAGCCCAACTATGGCAAAGCTCTACGCCTTGGAATCCTGGAAGCCAGAGGAAAGTTTGTGATCTCGGATGAGATCGACCTTTGCGACACCACATTTTACCGCAACGCCATCGCGATCCTTCGCCAGGATGCGGCCGATATGGTGATTGGTAGCAAGCTGCTGTCCGGCGCATTGGATGAACGGGGCTGGATGCGAAACTCTGCCAGCAAGATCCTCAACAATATGCTCCAGATCCTGGTTGGCTTTGAAGGAACGGATACCCACGGGCTCAAAGCCTTTCGACGGGACCGATTGTTGCGTGTGGTCGAAGCCTGCATCGTTGATAAAGACCTGTTTACATCCGAGTTGGTCATTCGGGCTGAGCGCACACACGAACTCCGAATCAAAGAAATACCACTCCAGGTCATTGAGAAGCGACAGCCCAGCATCAACCTCTGGAAACGAGTCCCCAATGTGTTGAAAAACATGGCAAAGCTGGTTTGGATCTTTCGGATTCGCCAGGATTGAGGGGAGCAACACCGTGGCTCGTGGAACTTCTTCCTATACCACTCCTTCACCAGTCCCCCTGGATCTGGCTGAATACCTGACTCGCACCTTGCATCTACAACTTCCTGAATCCTACCAACGAGTTGATGCCAAAAAGCATCTCGCCACGATCACACAGAGTATCTACCTCGACTTTCTTTTGAATGCTGGAGTTCTCCAACATCGCCCCATCCCCAGGCGAGGTGAAGCGATCACCCTCTCCTTATGGGAATCCTGCCCCACCTCTGCGCTTGCCCTGAGCCCCAAAGTTTCCATGCTACTCGAATCTTTACAAGAGGCCATGAAGAACCCTGGAAAAGCCTGTACGATACCTCCTCCCGAGCCAGACAATGGGGAAGCCTTTCTGTATCACTCGATGTATCGTCTCCTCCATCAAGACCCAACGATCTCTCGATGGGTTTCTGCTCTGCGTAGAAGCTCCCCATTGACCCGGCTGTTGTATTTTCCTGTCATGCCACAGAGAGGAGTGGCCCTCACAGACGGTCAGTATGGTATTCCCAGCCTAACCCCCTCTGAGCTAGACGCTCTGATTGAACACCCCGCTTTACCTTACCTCCTTGGATTGCTCGCAGACCACTGGGCCGATGTCCCCTGGCCGCAAGCAGAGAAGCATTTTGAAGCCCAACTGGATCGACTCAATGCTCGCAGAGCCACCCTCCAATGTTTTATGAAGCGTTGTGCCAACAAGGAAAAGCTATCGATCCTCATTGTATACCCACTGATGTACCTGCGTTTGTTGCGTCGGGGCTTTGTTCAACAGGTCCTGCAAGTCAGGCAGATCAGGGAGTGGAAGCTCTCTTTAAAAGAACAGCTTATCTCTGCCTATTGTGGGTTGCTAGAGCTCGGCAAACAGCTGGATCAAATCGTCATGGAACAAGTCATTGAGCCGGGAGCTTATGGGTGGAATCGCCCTGAAGAAGTCAGAGTGTTTATGCAGACCTACGGGAAGCAATGGACCTCACATGGTTTGAGCCAACAAGTACAAGAAATACAACTGCAACTTCGCGGCCATTTGGGCTAGCGACTCTGCGAGAAGAAGGATGACTCAAAAAGCCTCACATTGGTATCTATTCTCACGACCTTCAGAGTTGCAAAGCGCCCTCATGCAGTGCGACTCACAAACATTGCTGTCGCCCTACAACCTCTTTCGATTGGAATGCTCGGGTAATGGACAATGTTTCTTACTGTTGGAAGTCAAAGGTGCAAGACTACCCGAAGGGAGCCAGCTCATCCCGCTTGTCTTGCAGCAAAAAAAAGGCAAGCAACACAAACCGATCCTATCATCCGAACCATTCCGAGATCTCAGTCCTTCCGCAGAGGATTGGTCAGCAGACTCCTTTCGCCTGTCGTTTCATACGCAACAGGACAAGAGCAGCCAGTATACGGGCTGGGCCTTTCCCTTACGACACGGTAACCACCTACTCGCCTCCGTAGGTCTTGAAGAAGCTGCAGCCTACACTTCCATAAGCTGGGTACTGTTCCAAGTGCCCACAGGTGAACTGTACGACAATATCGCAAACCACCTATCCCTGGGTCGCCACGATATCCGCTGTAGCTCCGTTAAGGACGGCAAACACTGGCTCTTGATCCGTGAGCCAGAACTGTACCTTGTGTTGAAATGGAAATCCACGCCAAATGTACAGATCTACCAGTCTTTTCCCACCCTAAAAAATCTCATGACGCCGTGGAGCTACTACACCCCTCTCCACGAAAAAATTCATCTGGCCTCTCCACAAACATTGCTCGTACTCGACCTCACAGGAGGAAGCCAGTGGTTGGATGTTAGTTCCTGGTGGCAACCCAGCGAGATTATCACCCTACCTTCCCAGCTTGCTCCCCAAACCATTGCCTCTGAAAGCCCTCCCACTCAGGTTCCTGTCAAGCTTCGCTACCTGAAGACCCAAAGTACCGACATCCCGAGGCTCTGGGTTCTTCAGGGCCCAACGTCTCTGAGCATCCTAGAGAATCTTGCCCTGCAACTTCCTCCAGCCGAGCGATCCGCATTGCAACTCTTTGTAGGAGAGCACCCCTCCACCCAAGAGCAATGGTTTGTCATTCAAGACAACCGAGCCATCGAAGAACCCCTTTTTCAAACGCAAGAGGCCATCGGCTTCTTACCCTTGTTGGCCGACATTCATCTGTATGTGCAAAGTAACTACAAAGTCCAGCCCACACTCCCCGCCTCCGTGTGGCAACGCGACTTATCACTCTCCACCCAGAGCTTCACCCTGCTCCAACCCTCAGAGAAGTCTGAAACGGAGATCGTACAGTTTCCAAGAGAGAGCCTCATCCCCTTTGAAGACCTCATCGAGTACCGTATGGGTGGAGAGATCCACGAACTCCAAGAGCTAGCAAAAGCCACACTCTTTGATGTGTTGTTTTCCCCAGAACCCATCCCGCAACCCATGCCAACCTTAAAAGTACCGTTCAAACGGAGCATACCAAAGCGAGAGCAAGAAGCGCAGAGCGGCAACGCAACCTCTTCTCCGCCTCCCAAGCTGTTGCCAAACAGTGACACACCAACAAACCAATGTCGCCACCCTCGTGGTCTGATGGCCAAAAATGAACAACTCCAACGTTTGGAGGTAGCGATTCAAACCCGCAACAGGAGTAAAGCGGCAGTCACTCCCAAAGACTGGCTTGAGCTAGCCGATCTCTACAACAAGGAGTACCACCTTCACAACAAAGAGATGTACTGGTTGGGTGAAGCGATCTCTTGTCTGGACCAGATCTTTAATCTCTCTCGCAACGCAGAGAAAGCACTGGCCTTGGAGCAATCGATGATTACAGAGTTCTTGGAGTTACCGGCCCATCACTCATTTGAGGCGCTCTACCAAAAGCTGGAAGAACACACCCAAGGTGACTCTACGCTCCATGCCCGCTTCGCCTTTCGCTACGCTGCGAGATTGTTAATCTTCGATGAACTACCACCCGAGCAGAGCCGACGTTTGCGACAAAAATTTTATGCAGATTTAGCCAATCTGGACAGTGTGTTACTCACCCTTGAACATCGGATCTTTGTGGGGGGAGTTGCGAAGCTGCTGAATGACCATGAACTTGTAGCTAGAACAAGACAGCGCTATCGCGCTCGTCTCGACACAGGCAAGCGCACCTTACAAGAGCTACCTCATGTGGTTCGTCCTTAACGTCTCGACCAGAGGAAGTTAACACAAAAACGATGACAACAATCCCCACCATCTCAGACGCCCGACAACAAGTTCGAGCATTAAACCGAGCACTCCAACGCAGCTTTGTCGGCCGCGATGAAGCCATTAACATGCTGATACTCACTGCTGTCGCGGGAGAGCCTCTCTTGCTTCTCGGCCCTCCAGGAACTGCGAAGACAGCCCTTGTCAAAGCCTTCACCGCCCGCATTGGAATTACGGGAGACAAGCTGTTTGACTATCTGATTACACGTTATACCGAGCCCAGTGAATTGCTCGGTCCCATCGATCTTGATGCCTTGCGAGAGGGTCGCTATATCCGACGGACCGAGGGAAAGCTTCCCACCGCTCAAATGGCCTTCATCGACGAGATATTCCGGGCCAACAGCGCCATACTGAATACCTTATTAAGTGTTCTCAACGAGCGGGTGTTTTACCAGGATGGACGCGCAGAGCCTGTAGAAACAGAGTTGTTTGTGGCCGCTGCCAACCGCATCTCAGACGACACCGAATTGGCCGCCTTGCGAGACCGATTTTTAATAAAAGTCAGACTGACAGATGTCAAGCAAAACCACCTCAATGACCTGCTTCGCATGGGAACCATTCAGGAGATCAACCGACGCCATCGTCGCACGATCGCGCCGATGACTTCCTTGGAAGTATTCCAGGCCCTGCGGACCCACGTTGATGAGAGCTTGATGGATTGCTTTGAAAACGACCGAGATGACCCCCTCTTCTCCCCGCAACTTCGCCGCCAGTATGAACGCCTCCTGATCTCTCTGGACAGAGAAGGCTACGCAAGCATCAGCGATCGCTCAGCAGTCAAACTGTATCGCCTGATTCGCTTTAATGCTTTCTTGTTTGGCAGCGGAAAAGTCGAGTCGAGCGACCTCTTCTTGTTTGCCTACACACCGGCCCACCAAGACGCAACTCTGGCCCTACGTCAGCAAGTGACAAGACTTCTAGAGATCGAGTTAAGTGAGACATCTTGATGCTCTTACCTCAGCTTCGCACCCTTCACCTCACAGAGCCCCTACCTCCTGATGAAACTCACCAGAGCCGTAAGTACCGTCAGCGAATGTACCAATACGCCACGATGGGACTCGGTCTACGCCATGACGTACAGAACAAAAATGCCATCGAATACGATATGCTGTTGTTCAAGGAAGTGGTCTTAGAGCTTCGTCATACCCCTCCTGTAGGACTCACCCTCGACTTAATGGCTCTATGGCGTCATGGCTCTCAATTTACCCCTCGCTCCTCCCAACCCCACGAGCGACCTTTTCATCGACTACGACTCAAACTCCAAAATGAAGTGCTCTATCGGTTACTGCGCAATCATCGCTTTAAAGAGCTACGACATATCCTATCCACCCTGTCCACCACCCTCCCCCAAGCAAACTCTCCCTCGGGTCATACGTTATCGAACCAAAAGCAAACCCTCCACAACAAAAAGCAGCTCTCTCTCCTCGACAAAGCCATCATCTTCCTGACCGCTCAGTTGTATCGCTCTGTCACAACTCACCTTGTGCAAGCCTTTCGTCCTCACCCGATGTACCCACAAACCGCTCCTCAACAACGTGATGGACCCTCACCTATCCAAAGCACGACCCCTCTGGAAAAAGACCTGCAGCCGATATGGTTGAAAGACCCTGTCGTATGCATCCAAAGATTGGAAGAAGATATCGAACAGCCCGGTTGGATCACAGAGCATATCGAAACCCTCGTAGAACAGTGGCTACAACTTGACCCTGATGATTGGCTCCCTCAAAGTTCGATACCGATTGTCCGATTTATGAAAGATCTTGAGAGCCCACTCCAACGAATCCAATGGGAGCAGCTCCACCAAACTCTGGCACAGATCCCCCCAGCCGCCAATCTCCACAAACTCGTCCGACTCCGAGAGATCGGCTATCGAGAGCAACG
Source organism: Myxococcales bacterium (assembly GCA_027005175.1). Lineage (GTDB taxonomy): Bacteria > Myxococcota_C > UBA6777 > UBA6777 > UBA6777 > M3003. The sequence continues at coordinate 2,119 of JALTMC010000866.1, read as the reverse complement.
TATTCCAACCTCCAGCACAAAGCCTGAAGGGGGCTATAGCGGTCTCGCACGACGTGGTGACATCGCCTCACTCCTCCCCTCCGAGTTACTGTTTTGGGATGACTCACAACCCATGAATCCATTCTTTGTTCGATGGGTCGAACATGAGACCCTGTATTACGAAAGAGAACAAAACTATTCAAACACCCGACACCGCCAGATCCAGTTTATCCTCGACTTGCAACCCGGTGAGATACGCTACAAAGCACCACACCTTCCAGCCCCTGGATTAACACTCGTGCTCGCTCTGATCGCTCGGATATGTCTCGACCTTAGACAAGTATGCCCCGAAGAGGTCCTCCACCTCCATGTCGTTCTGGGCCCCCGTTCACTCTGGAAAGAAGATACCAATCTCATCGCCTTGTTTTTCGAGCATCTTCCACAAATTGGGGCCAGCACGAATTTTCTCTTGGTTGAGAACCCAATCACCTACATCGAAAGCCAACCTCCCAACGACAACCAGCTCGCACTCTATGTTGCCAGCCCTAGCCGCTGGACTTCCCAACCAACCGTAGCTCCCTTCCACATGTTAATTCTGCCAGAATATGACAAGAGACAAACTCACGCCTCCGTTCAGCTTGCGTTGGAAGATATCGACCCCAACTTGGATGAACTCGCACGACTCCGAGATCATATGCTAGAATCGATCCTCCGAACTCCTCCGTTAACTCACATGGAGAAATATCCACAACAAAAGAAGGAAAACGGAACGCTTTTGAAAGAAAGTATCCCCAACCTCCAGAGCGACACCATCATGGGAGATGAGTAATGAGTAAGCCCTATCGAATTCAGGTTCAGGAGTTGATTCAGGTCCATGACCATACAACCTTTCAAATCGATCAACTTCCCCTGGTATCCCAAGAACACTTCTCCACACTGCTCCAGGAAGTTCTTCAAGAAGCCGGCTGGAAAGAGAACACAGAGGGCGATCTTTCACTCGAAGGCCAGGACGGAGAGACCTACACATTCCACCCCAACGAACTCCAAATCCGAACCACACTCTCAGGCTCAACCATGACAGAGAAATACATCGAATCCTGGGATGCCAAAAGCCTGGAAGAACAATCAGAACAATATATCGAACGAAAAACACAAGAACTTGTGGAAGATGTGTCAGAACAACTGACAGCACAACACGAAGCTCGTATCGCACAATTTGAAGCTCTGGTCACCGAAGCCACAGGCCGAGCCCTCAAGGAGATCGCCGAACAGCTCGGAGACGTACAAAACATCGAAGAGCGACACGGCGAAGACGGCAGCTACCATCTCACCATCTCCATCAATGAGTATGAATAGTTTCGAACTCCGTGTTTCGTATTTCGTCCAAACTCGAAACTCGAACCCAATCGAAACAAAAGAAAATGCTCCCACACAAAGACTGAGATGGACTCACAACATGGGGATATCATAAGCTGCAAGGTGACGAATTGAATCAAATTGGTTTAAGCTGGCTGTGACGAAATGTCCTTCTCCACATGTGGGCTCAACTAGAGATTGAGGAAAGATTTTCTCCTTAAACAAATACAAGCAGAGGGCTGTAGAAAGCTCTATAGGAGTTTGAAAGTCCCCAAATTCAATTTTCCTCTTAATTTCACTCTTCGTCAACAACTTAGTTTTGCTATGCATGAATGCTACCCTAAAGCAATAAATCGAAGGATGAGACAGGCGAACCAGACCAATCGAAACACTCCTTCTACATTTCCAGCTTCAGATATAACGTCACGAGATCGATCGGCGCTGATGTCCTCACTTCTTTTTGGAGGAGAGTCGTTTAAACTGGATGTTGAATTGTTTGACTTGTTTGCATTTCCATCGAAACAAGCGACGATACAACATCGGAGCGTGGCGAAGTTGGGCAAAGGTACAAGAGCCGATCAGATCATGCAGGGTGATGTCTTTGTCGAATACATGAAACTGAAACCGCTCGTCACCGTTGAGGTAGATCTTTTTGGTAAAATTCCAAACAGGAGTGAGGGTGTTCCTCTTGTGTTTGGTTACCAGTCGGTGTTTACCAAGAATCACCACCGCATAGGGATCGGGATAGCCGCGAAAGGCATCCCAATTCCGCCGATTCGCTTTG
>JALTMC010000865.1:4351-9699 GCA_027005175.1 Myxococcales bacterium | reverse complement strand
CTGACAGTGGCTGCGACCACCAACTACTGAGAGAGGCACTTTTCTCAGGGCTTGCAGACACTTAGCACTGTGACACGACCAGGTACAGCACCTCGTTGCCGTCGGATTCGGGGACCGCCCAGTCCTCTGTGGAGATGGCCCCCGGCATTCCCCGACAGTGAGGTGCAGTCGCCAGTGCAAGAACCCACTGTCCAGCCCTTCCCTTTTACACCTATCACGCTACCGATAATGTTGTCTGTTTAACTATCTTGTGCCTTACATTAAGAATTGAGAATAGCATTGAGCAGGATATCGCCGCCAAAGCGAACCGCGTCAGTGCAGGGGAGACCTGTATCAGCGTGGATTTGAGCGATGGCCGCATGAGCCTCCTCTTCGTTGAGGTGCCAAGTATTTAGGGCAATCCCCACCACAGGAGCAGGAGCAAACGCTCCACCTGCTTCGGCAGCGTTCTCATACATCTTCACCACTTTCGTCAGGGGTGGGATTTTAACATGAGTGTAGGTGTCCAGGTGTGTCTGACCGACACGATGAACCAGGATCTGATGCGTGGGCTGCGCCCCGCGCAAGAGCGGTAATGTTGCGGTAGATGCGGGATTACAGAAGGAGCCCTGCCCTTCCACAAAGACAAGATCGGTGTCAGCCCCTGCTTTAAGGACAGCCTGCTCCACAGCACCGGACGCAAAATCAACGCGGATACAATCCAGAGGGATCCCGTGATCAGAGAGCATAATGCCTGTTTGTCCCGAAGCCACGAACTGAGAGCGCAGGCCTCGCTCTTGTGCGATTCGGTGCATCTCAATGCTGGTTGACATCTTACCCACAGCCATATCTGTTCCTACCGTCAGCACTCGCTTACAGGACAACTCACGGGCTTTTCCCGAGCCTGTTTGTAGATCGGCAGGTTCTTGCCGGATATCCCATACCCATTGTCCCTCTCGCAAATGTGGCTTAACTCGTGGATGTTCAGCCAACAGAGAGTGCAATCCATTGACGATGGAGAGCCCTGCCTGAGCAGCAGCTTCCACATCCTGAAGCCAGGCATCCGTAAGAGCACCTCCAGAGGGCGCGATCCCGATCACGAGAACCTCTGGCTTGTAAGCCAGAGCCTCTTTCATGGACGCAACAACAGGGGCATCACAATCCATGCCTGTGAGTTCTTTAATCGACCCACCCACCTGGGTATGGTCAAGCACCGCGACAATGGGATAAGCACCATAACGCATCAAAGACATACCTGTTTTGCCGTTCGTATGAAGCAGCCCTTCATGTTGAAGTAAAACAAGGCGAGACGATGGAGTCAGGTAGTTTGTTGTGGCCATTTTCATTACAGATCTTTGCCTTTCTTCACACCAAGGCCAGGAAGGTCTCCTGGAAGCAATCGGCCTTCTTGGAGAGACACGCCTTCAAAAGGGATATTCTTCATATTGAGATGACTATCGAGATCCAGGGTTTGTGCCAGAGGTGACAACTGAATTGCGGCCTGTATGGAGAGGGCACTTTCAGAGAAGCAACCCAGCATGACTTGTAAGCCACAAGCCTGCGCTGTTTTAATCATACCCATCGCTTCGGTCAGTCCACCACATTTGATGAGCTTGATATTGATCCCATCAACCCGGTCAGCCAGCTTGACAATATCAGCTCGATCCAAACAACTCTCATCAGCAAAGAGAGGTAGGGGAGAGCTTTGACGCAGCGGGATGAGGTCATCTTCCTGACCGCGTGCCAGGGGTTGCTCAACATAGGTCACACCCTGATCAGCCAGCCAGTCGCACATCTCTTTGGCACCCGCGAGATCCCAGCCACCGTTCGCATCAACGCGAAGAGGAATGTCTGCTGGTGCCACTTCTTTTACAGCCTGAATGATAGACCGATCAAAGTCGAGACCTTTGGGGCTACCCAACTTAATCTTAAGGGCGCATCCAGGTGCATGCTCCAGCCAGTCTCGAACTCTCTCCTTCACTTGTTCAGGCTCATTGATGCCTACAGTGACCGATGTAATGGGTGTGGTTTCTCGATCCAGTCCCCAAAGTTTCCACAGAGGAAGCCCAGTGGCTTTGCCCATCCAATCAAACAATGCCATATCAACAGCCGCTCTCGCTCCAGACGGCATATGGGCAGTTGCCATGACTTGATGGATCTTCTCTCGCTCCAAAGGATGCAGCGACTCCAACTGAGGTTGGAGTTGTTGAAGATGCTTTATCGTGATTTCTGCATCCTGATGAATGCCAGACCATGAGAAGGGAGCGGTTTCACCCCACCCCTCATAACCATCCGCACCAACCCGAACCCAGACATTGGTTGTTCCTGCGGATGTACCTCGACTAATCGTGAGAGCAAAGCGCTTTATTAATTGGAATGTCTGATATTCTATCTGCATCACAGCCTCTTAATGTGGTTGAGAAGATCACGAATTCCATGATACCTTGTGTTTGCCAGAAAATCGAAATCGTCTCACAGATTCATTTTGAGAGGCTCAGGTCAAAATGTTCACCCTTGCCAGAAGACGCAAAAGAGCTTAGTGTCTTGCTGTTATGTAGTGTCCCCCACAACACTTGTTCCACTTATTTACGATTGAGAAAACCATGAACATACCCCTCCTATTTGCCGTAAATATAGCCCTGATGGGTGGAATTGCAGCCATCATTGTGATCACAGCGATTGTCGTCGTATTAGTTCTGAAGAAGTCCCCAGCTTCGGAGAAAAAACACGTCTCAACACCACCTCCAGAAGCACCTCCTTCTGAAGGTGATGAGGACAAAACCAATTGGCTCATTGGTGCAGGGGGTGATCTGGAAGGTCGAAACTTCCATGTCGGAAAAAAGACCATCACCATCGGACGTGCAGCAAGCAACTATATTCAAACAACAGATCCAGATGCATCTCGTATCCACTGTCGAATCGTTCCTGTCGCCAGTGGTCTACAAGCTCAAGATATGGATAGCCGGAACGGCATCTATGTCAACGACAAAAAAGTCAAGCGGTATATGCTCAAAGACCAAGATGAGTTGCGTATTGGCGAATGCCGCTTCATCTTTCACCGCAATGGTGATTTTAAGGAGACAACCCAGGAAGAGCTTAAAGAGTTTAATACAGACATCCTTCGCCCCACCGTCCAACACGATGGTGACGTGATGACAGAGCTGGTTGTTCGAGCCCTCCAGGAAGCCGACGGAGATGCCGCTCGTGTCGCAGAGGCTGTTGATATGGAAGTCAGTGCTGTCGAAGCCATCGGCAAGAAACACGGTGTCCTCTAACCGCCCTCGAAAAGCCTTGCTCACTTCTTAAGCTTCTCATCGGCTTCGGAGAGTCTTACTCACTCCTTAAGCTTCTCATCGGCTTCGGAGAGTCTTACTCACTTCTTGATCTTCTCATCCAGCCTTACACGCAAATAACGCCCTGCATACCGTCCTAAGATCGTAGCGTCGCGACGCAACCGAGAGGCGATGGAGGGGTAAGCAGGGAGGATACTGTTTCCCGCCGTGGGATTCGTTCCACTGTTAATAACGAATTCATCATAGACATCTTTTCCTTTTCGGATAACAACACGCAATTGCACATGGCTAGCCCGATTGACAAGCGCAGCGTAAAACCCTGTCTGAATCGCATAGGTATGGGTATCAATAGTGAGTTCACCAGGACGAGCCTTGTCTCCGATCCGCACAGAGATATCTCTGGCATAGCTCCGCATATTCTCTGCAAAGAGATCGCGCATTTCAGCGATGATGCGGTTCCATTTCCCCCGATCAACCGAGTTTTTTCGCGCCATATAGTCTCCACGAGAGAGACCATTGATACGTGCATCTTGAAAGGAAATAGGTAAAATAACAAACCTAGAGTTGACAGGATAAGGGCGAGGCATATCTTTACGGATAACTCGCCAAGGTCGGAAACATGAAGAAGTCATCATCAGCAAGAGTAGAAAAGAAAACATAAGAAACCATCGAGATCGACGCATTGAGTTTCTCCTATTTTAATTGGATAACAAAGAAGCAAATTTATAAGTACACACATACCCACAAGCTCACAAAGAGTGCAGCGAATGGGAAGAAGTAATCACAAAAAATCGAAGGCGTCAAGCGTTTCAAACTATCATAATAAATACGATCTCATACATTGTTTTTTCTTTTGTTGGAGCTTTTTTACTCCATTTTACGAGCAGACGCCATAACATGGAGTAACAACCATCCCATGCTATGATGGAAGGATCGAACTCAGCGGTTCAAGTCTGTGACAACTATCACAAAGGACAAGACTTCATAACGAGAGTGGTACATAACTTGCTTTGGGCCTGAAAAGATGGATAGTCTCTCCCCTAGCCCTAACCTATGATGCAACAAGTCAGACAAAGCACCGGGCTGGCGCACCAGGAGCCTGGGTAGGTCGCTCACTGCAGGATGTGAATCTTCATGTGGGCCAGAGCTCCGAAGGCTTTCTCAAACAAGTATGAGCAACAAAGAGGTCCACTTTGTCATTCCGATGGTTCATTACAGTCTCTTTCTTCCTGTCTATCGGACTCGTTATGGGTTGTCGTTCGAATCCTCCACGTCGAACGTCCCAACCAATGTCTGTCCAAAGAACACACAACAAGTCAGGAACCAAGCTCCAGCAAAAACAGGCGATTCAAAGGCTTGAGCGTTCCTTGGGTCGTTTTGTATTGTCCCGAATGGAGCGCCCCCACTCTCCTGAGAAGCGTGTGTCCTTCCCTCCCAAAGCAAGGCAAAACTGGACTCGTTTGTTGCAGGAGGTCCGGGTACTGGTTCCCTCTTTACCAGCGTACCGACTCAAGTTATTACAGCGAAAGTTAAAGAGAGAAAAAGAGCGAGACCTGATCCACTACATAGGATTCCCTGTTGGTTTAGAGCGAGACATCGACTTGATTCATGTCGAGAGTCAACGTCATATTCAGGCATCCAGGACAGCGGCATTGCGTGCCTTTCGACGAGCCCTTGGGGCCCAAAACGCAGCAGAGCGAGCCCTCGAAAGAGCCTTAACCCAATCCTTGCAGCATCACCGGGCTCCCCCAAGGTATCGCCGACGTCACAGGTCGCGCCGACGTCGCAGGTCGCGCCGACGTCGCAGGTCTCGTCGTTCTCGACGGCGTTATCGTTCCCTGCGTTTGTTATTTCCAGTACCAGGCTATCGGATCGGCAGCGGTTATGGTTGGCGGAGTGATCCCTTTACCCGCCGTCGTCGATTTCACGGCGCTGTTGATATCGGAGCCCCACGCCGCACTCCGATCCTTGCGGCAGCTTCAGGTATCGTTACAGGAGCCCGTAGGATGGGAAGCTGTGGAAGGGCTGTCCTCATCCGACATGACAAACTCGCTTATCGCCGGGTCTATACTGGCT
>JALTMC010000865.1:0-4341 GCA_027005175.1 Myxococcales bacterium | reverse complement strand
ATACTGGCTACTGCCACATGTACCGGATCAAAGTCCGTCGAGGACAACGGGTGCGACGTGGACAACTGATCGGACTTGTCGGCTCCACCGGCCGTTCCACCTCACCCCACCTTCACTTCTTTCTCCGCATTAACCGACGAACCGTGAATCCCGCCAATCATCTTGAATAAGAAGTAAGTATCGATCTTTCACTTTTTGACGGTGAATTTCTTGCCAGGCCCGAAAGCGATCACCACTCCGATGTATGCCCTGAACGTTGTCTCGACTGTGTCTTCTGCTTCATCTACCGATACTGCACTTGCGAGATATGACTCTGAGATATGCCCTGAACGTTGTCTCGACTGTGTCTTCTGCTTCACTCCACATGGTCTATACTTCTATCGATACTCTTGGTTTCGAAATCATCTCCAGCACTTCCATCGATGAAAGAAGCCGACAGGGTCAGTGCTCACCGAGGGGATACGGCGTGATTTCGAAATCATCTCCAGTGCCTCCATCGATAGCGATGAGGACATAGTTTCCGTTGAAAAGCAGCATGGGGTAGAGGCCAAGCTCCCAGATCGAGAAGAGAGACGCAAAGGGGTTGGGTTGATCAGAGAGTTGGTCGGAGGCGACAAGCCATGCAGCGCACCAGGAGACATCGCTGGCAGCGGCGCGTACACAAGTTCGCATCTCCGGGGGTGCGATGGATTTTGCAACAGGCCAAGAGGCCGTCCATGCGGCTGTTTTGGCAGCATTCCATGCAGCGGTTCGACCGGAGGCTTTGGCAATCGCCTTGGCTGTATTCCAGGCAGTGGAGCGAGCCCCAGCCCATACAGGACTCCAAGCAGCAGACCACGCGGAAGAGCTGACAGCAATACTTGCGACATCGAAAGGCAACAGGTGTCCTTCAGGGATATCGAAAGAGTGGATGGCATCCCAGGCAGCTCTCCCTGCAAGAGCCCAGGAGTTCGGGTCATCAGCCAGGGTAGCTTCCACACTTTCTCGAACAACCTCTTCGAGAGATAGAGCCTGAACCAATCGACTCTGCAATGTGTCCCATCGGGTTCGCACAAAGGAGACTTGTGGGAGCAGAGGTGCATTTGCAAAAGGTGAGATATGCTGCAAAAAGGTCTGAAGATGCTCGGCCCCCCGCGAAATGGCATCTTCTTGTGGCTGAAACCATTGCAGTTGTCGAACTCGTGATAGCAGTTGTTGAAGCTCCTGTTGGATCGTCACGGGCAACTCCAGACAAGCGCTCGGTAGTTTTACGTCATCATCCTCTAACCACCGAGAGGATGATGCACTCGAAAGTTGGGGAGAAAAATGACTATCGGTGCTCCCCGCCTCTGTGCTGCGATACAGAGAATGCTCATCTCGTTGTACAAAAGAAGCATACTTCGCTCGCAGCTCATGCAAGCTGATACGTGCTTGTGGAAGATACGCGAGCATCTGAGGCAACAGCTCTTCCAGAAACTGTGCGTGTGGTGCTTCACCGAGATACAGTTCAGGGACAGGGTCGTCTTTGCTACGAGTGATGGCTGTGTAGAGCACTTCCCCTACCTGACGCTCCACACTCCAGGGTGGACACTCATGCTGGACCATAGAATACAACAAGCAGCCCAAGCTGAAGACGTCCGACGACCTAGAGATCGCCTCCCCTTCCAAAAGCTCTGGAGCCATAAATCCCGGGGTACCCGTAAACTGAGCCGTCGTCACCATCAGAGGCTGTTCATCAGAGGGAGAAGACTCGCTATCCTCGGTCTCCCGATCCAATATTTCGGCATACGGACCCAACAGAGACATCAGAGCAAAGCCATCCAGTTTGATCTCTCCAGCTTTGTTTCTCAAAACATAAGAGGGTGAGATGTTGCCGTGTATCGTGCCTAAGCTGTGAAGATATTCGACGGTGTGAACAAGTTGATAAAAGCTTGCAAACAATGGAAGAGGAGAGAGCGCGTCACGCACCGATGTCAGAGGCTCACCATCGTAATACTCTGTCACCAAATAGGGGCAGCCTCCTTCAGATACTCCACCTGCCAACACAGAGAGAAGGTGAGGGTGAGAGTATTCAAGAAAGGTGGCAACCTGGGCTTTCCACCCTTTCACAAACTCCTGTTTTTTCGGTATAAGCTTCTCCGAGAAGTGAGGCCGCAAGATACAGACATCATAGGAAGAATGATTAATATCCACAGCTCGATACAGCGTACCAAACACATCACAGCGCAACACATCGAGCAATAAGTACTGTTGGTCATACAAGATCTCACCGTCAACACGGCGACGAATGTCTTCCGGCCACTGCGACAATTTCCGTCCAAGAGGTGGCTTTCGGTGCTCGATCTTTTCCAACAAGTGTGCGCTGAGCTGCTCAGGCCGCACATTACAATGTTGGAGTTGTTTGTGAATTTCCTCGGCACGCCGTGCGGAGAGCAAGCCCCCTCGACTTGCACTTGCTTCAGACACAGGGAGAGAAGAGAGTTCGTTGAGAGAGTCGCTCCGTTCTTCCGTAGACATCGCCGTTAATACGGCAAGAGACTCTTTGGAAGAGTGGTCATCTGGATCACGCTGCAAGATCGCAGAGTAGGCTTCACGAGCCAGCTCAAGTTGCTCTCGTCCCTCATATACATCAGCTAGCTTGTGCAACACTGAGATGGTCTTCCCCGGTTGTTCAATCTTGTCGAACGCAATGGTCAGCAACTTCAAGACCTCAGGATCTTCAGGTGACTGCTTGAGAGCCGACCGAAGCAAGGCGAGAGCCTTCATTGGACTATTATTCTCTAAATGAATCCGAGCACTTAGCTTCAGGGCATACAAATGATGTGGAGACAAATACAACAAACGATCTGCAACCTTAATCAGATCGGACCAGTACCTTCGCTCTTCCAACAACTCCAGAGCCAACTCAAACTGTACAATCGCCTCGTTCGGACGCTTTGCCTCGATTAAGATCTCCGCCAACTTTACATACTGAACAATATTTTCCGGTTGTAACTCAATAATTTTGTAACGATACTGCGCTGCCCTCTCCAGGTCTCCCTCTTGGTAAAAATAACGTGAGATCCAGCGGTACTCATCCACAGCCTCCGTGAGACGCTCTTCTTTCAAATACACCTCTGCGAGATGCTCATGCGTCTTCCAATGGTGAGGTTCAAGCTTCAAGATATGTTTGAACGTCGCACTTGCTTTGGGTAACATCTCTTGTTCCAGGTAATAAAGCCCCACCCGCAAAAACGCATCGATCGCCTCCGCCTCCCGCTCAGCCCGCAAATAGAGTTCACCGAGCTTCTGCATCACACGCACCCGAAATGGCATATGATACACAGTGTCCACGATCTCTTGCAGATCTGTATTGCTGATACTATCCTGTTGATGAAGCTCCGCCATTCGCTCCAACAACTGAGTTATCTCTTGCTTGCTCACCATCACATTGTACCTTTATCGCCAAATCACACTGCTATCCATTTCGCATCACACTGTTACCCATACCCATTTCGCATCAATCACGCTGTTGTCAATTCTTTACCAATGATGGGGGTCCAGCACTCATCCTTACACAGAAATCCGATTCCTCTCAAGATGCCAACCTACTTTCAACGAACTTCCCCTTGACGATATCGTTGCAACGACACGAGATCTTGACGAAGGTTCTACAACCACAACACATCAATACAGGCTGGTCTCGCGACACAAATCCCCAAATCTGCTCCCCCCACAAACAGCATGCAAGTCCATAAGCTCATTCACGCTTATTACAACAACAGCCATTTTGAGCATCTCTTCCACTCTTAAAGAAAATTGAGGGCATCCCCTTTTTGGTTGATTTTAACATAGTGCAACTCCTTCTAAAGATCTCTTCCATCCTTAAAGAAAAATGAGGGCATCCCCCTACTCCAGAAGTTGTCCGATTTGTTAAATTCCTGTCAGATTTTTCTTTGTCCTGCATTTCCTTTATGAGACTCACATTTCTGAAAGCTATTTGGAGAAACTATGCCATTACCCATCCATCGGCGTGTTGCAACAAGCCCACAAATCATGTGTGTTGACTTGCATCAACGTTTTTCTAGTTTAAGTTTCTCAACTTTGAATATTACGCTTCAGTTTGAAACACCTGCCTGTCTCCCTGTTTATAAGGGGCATCTTCTCAGAGGTGCCTGGATGTGGATGTTTAAGCAAAGTTGCTGTCCATTTGAGCACCAATACTGCAATTCTTGTGATCACCAGACTTGTTGCCCTTATCCAGCGATATTTGAATCCCCCCAACATAAAGAAACTTTAACATTGAGGTTTCTCCGCTTATTTAGCGGAGAGCCAGAGGGGGGAGGCTCCGCGATTTACCTTCATTTTTTCTCAGAATATTTC
>JALTMC010000864.1 GCA_027005175.1 Myxococcales bacterium | reverse complement strand
GCAGTGATGGGTGGGAGGGGGTGACCTTGGGGTTCAAGCTTCTGTCTTAAATTGTAGAAAGAATTCGATCTGGAGGGAAAGGGATATGACTACTTTGTTTCGGTCTCGGGTTCTGGTAGGTCTGAAGGAGAAAAGTTCACACAGGTGGGAGATGTCGAATCCAGGCGGTTTCGTATGACTTGGATCGCTGCAGGACTTTGGTCGATGAGAATAAATTCACGTCCCAGTTCGGCGGCGACAGCTCCTGTTGTTCCACTGCCAGCGAAGAAATCGAGGACCACATCGTTTGGGTTTGAGTGTACTTTAAGGATTCGGCGCAAGATCCCCATCGGTTTTTGTGTGGGGTAGCCTGTGCGTTCTTTTCCATTGGTGGGAACAATGGTGTGCCACCAGACGGAGGTTGGGGTCTTTCCTCGGGCTGCCTTCTTTGGCCCCACAAGGCCAGGAGCCATGTAGGGAATACGATCCATCTCGTCAAAATTAAAGGTATATGTTTTTGGGTTTTTGACATACCATAAGATGTTGTCGTGCTTGGAAGACCAGCGGCTTTTGCTGCGTGCTCCAAAGTCGTAGGCCCAGATGATCTCATTTTTAAAACTGTCCCGTCCAAAGATCATATCAAGCAGGACTTTGCAGTAATGGACTTCTCTGTAGTCCAGGTGGACAAACAGTGAACCTGTGGGTGAAAGTAGACGATGAGCTTCTTCCAGTCGGGGTTCTAAAAATGCCAAAAAGTCATCAAAGCTGTCGGCAAACGAGCGTGTTCCAACACGGACAGTGCGATACCGCTTGCCTTGAAACCCCGTTCGATCACCGGTCTCCTCATCGTGAACCATCTGGGTCTGTGTATACTGTTGTGTTCGGCCTGTGTTGAATGGAGGGTCGATGTAGATAAGGTCGATGGACTCCTCTGGTAATGTTGGAAGAATCTCAAGACTGTCTGCCCAATAAATCTGTCCCATATGTCCTCTACACTCCAAACAAATTTGAACACCTGCTCTTTGTCTGTATAACTCAGATGGTGAGACCATGACAAGAATAAGTCATGAACTTATCACATCGTTGCGACAAAGAGTGTCTTGTGGTTTGTGGTTTGCTCCATCTTCGACAGAGGGAAGGTTTGCATCGTTTCACCCCTGAATGACGAAGCTGCCACCGTACCGTTTGCTCAATCTTCGATAGTGGGAAGGTTTGTGTAGGAGGGAGAGATCGCGGCAAGCTGAGAGAGGGAAGCGATGAATCGATCGGGGGAGTCGTCAAACAAGGTTTCCACCGGAGCTTGCAGTAAGAGCTGGTCGGACCACGTTATGTTGAACTCGGTGACAGCCGCGCGAAACTGGTCGTACAAATGACTACGGGATTGCAACCACTGCAAACGGGTTTGTAAGGAGCTTTTTTGATTAAATTTGAGGTGTAGGAGGAGGATTCGAGCTTCTTTGGGACGTTCTCCTCGGATGGGGATGATGGCGATCTTGCGACCATCGGTTCGCCCCATTCCAAATTGCACGGTGTTTTCTTTGAGAACAAGCCATTTGGAGCCTCGGAGGACTTTGTCTGTGTCTGTCCTTGAGGGGATATGAGCGGCCTCTCCGATGGCGAACTCTTTGTAGATCTTGCTGTGTGGAGTGGGCTGACTGTTGTCATCAAGGTGTGTCACGGAGTATAGCGTTGCACCTGAGATCTCTGCGAGTAAGGGTTCGGCAGAGATCAAATAGGACAGATTGCGCCACAACAGCTGGGAAGGATCGAGCTGCATTTCTTGGAATGTTTCTCCAATCACGCCTCGCAGTGTGGGAGTGGGGCGGCTGATGCCTACAGTTACTGTCTTTGCTTGGTGTTTGATCGCGTCGATGGGGCGGCTGAGTTCACGAACTCCTTCTGTGAGAACTTGCATCAACTCTTGCGCTAGCTCGTAGGGAGAGGTTGCTTCTCCCAGCGCCTCTTCATGAGCACTGTAGAGCAACTGTTGAGCTTTCAGAGCAAGTTGAACAGCCGTTTGAACTTCCAGGGCTGAGTTGAACGCAGGAGTTCGCAGCACGGTGAGCATCTCGCGCAACCGGGGCTGTAGGGCGGACGGATGATCTGGGTTTAATCCACCTCTTGCTCGATCGTCGATGGTGGACAATGTGTTCAGGAGAGAGCTTCGAACCTTTCGCAGCATCAGAGATTGATGGTCGATGGCACAAGCAGCGTGGTATCCAAACAAGTGACCTACAATCGTGGTCAAAATAGGAGAGAGGTGGGGTGATACTTCAGGTACTTGAATGACGGCTGTGGCATAAGGTTCAAATCGTTCTGCACCATTGCTTGCGATCACAATCGGGAGTGACTCATGGGCTTTAAAAATGGCCACCTCTTTCACTGTGTCGCTTAGGTTGGCCTCGTCCAAGCCTGTCGCACAAACTAACATCAAGGGCTCTGCGCTGAGGTCGATGTGCTTTTTGTCTTCGATGGTGTCACAAGACATCGACTTATAACAAAGCTCACTGAGCTTGATGCGAATTTCGTGGGCGGCTATTTGATTGTCACCACTTCCCACCACAGCCCAATACCGGCGAGTGAGGGCATGTTCAAAAGCGATGTCTCTGATCTTATCGCTTTGGGCGAGGACGCGTGCCATTGTGCTGGGTAGTTTGAGGAGTTCACGCAAGCCTTCATGGACCTTGTGGGCTTCGAGTCTTTCGCTTCGATAACCCAAAAACAGGCCCAGCAAGACTCCGGCAGTGACTTGTGAGTAGAAGGCTTTGGTGGAGGCGACAGACATCTCAACGTCGCGCCCATCACTGGTATAGACGACACCATCCGCTTTAAAGGCGAGGTCGGAGTTTCGTCGGTTGAGGATGGCTAAAACCTGTGCACCACGATGACGAACCAAATCGACTGTGCGGTTTGTATCTGTGGTTGTTCCAGACTGGCTCACAGCAATGATGAGTGTGTCCTCCATACTTTCCGAGAGCATATGACCCGAGAGCTCAGAGGCTTTTGTTGAGATGATGTGAAGATCTTCGGTGCCGAGGCTCTGGCGCAACGCACCCGCTACCCCGGATGCTGCCACCGCTGCCGTTCCCTGGCCAATACAGTAAATGTGCGTGATCACACCATCCTTCAGATTGTCTACAATGCGTTGTGGCACTGTGCTTTCACCCAGTCGAAAGCTGAAGGGCTCGTCACTGTCATGGTTTAAGAAAAATCGCCCATGGAGTGTTTTGCGGACAGACTCGACGGACTCACTGATCTCTTTGAGGAAGAAGTGGGGATAATCAGCGATGTTGATATCGCGCGTTGTGATTTGTGCTCGCTGGATCGGGAGGTGTTCTTCTGTAAGGGCCACTCCGTCAAAGCTCCATGCCTGAAACGGTCGCTCTTTTTCGATGTCGGCGATGCTGAGTTCCAGCATCTGCCCACGTGTGGAGGAGTTGCCCGGCTCGCGCTCCCGCTCTCCATCGAGCTTGATAAAATGAGGAGTACCTTCTACGATTCCGTATAATTCAGAAGCGTAAAACACAGCGTCATTGTGGACACCGACATAAAGCGATTGTCCGCTACCTCCAATACCGAGCCAAACCTTCTCAGGGGTGTCGTGATGGTGTAGAGCGATCGCAAAGGAGCCTTCAAACTCTTGCAGAGATAGACGAAATGCCTCTCGAAGATCACCACATTGTTGAAATTTTTCCTCCACCAACAAAGGGATGATCTTGGCGTCCGTCGTGACTCCACCGGGGGGACAGTATCCTGTTCGTTGGGCATAGTTCTCTCGCAAGGTGCTGAAGTTGTCGATGTCACCATTCAGAACAGCAAACAATCGAGTTTGTGCGGCTGTCATCCCTTCGGTGTCGTTACCTTGTGGATGGGCGTTGTACACATTGATAATCCCGTTGGAGGCCCATCGGGTGTGAGCGAGGGGGTTGATGGAAATACCCGGTGTTTGCAAGGCTAAACGTAAGATCATATCCTGTTGGTATTGCTTTCGCAGGCGGCCAATGTTTTGGCCGATACTTCCCACTTCTGAGGCTTCTTTGTATAGAAAACTCAAGGACGGTGTGGTGACAGTGGCGTCAGGATCTCCACAAATCGACCCGGTGTCCAAGCCTGTTTGAGAGCGACGTTGTTGCCAGCTCTCTGCATACTCTGACTGTTCCACTTGCTCTACGAAGTTGCGATAGATATCCGCTGATGGAAATCGGATCATGACAGAGATCCCACCGGAGTCTCGCCCGCGAATTTCCAAACGATGCAAACCACGAAGGACAAATTCGATGGCCCAGTACGCGCGAAGCAAGTCACGTTGGGTTTCTGTCCAGGACGGGGGGTAGAGTTGGTAGAGTTCTTCTTGGGGTGCAAGTAAATCTTGTTCCAGTCGCCACATCAAGTCGCGACCTTGTAGCCCTAGCTCATTCCATTGCTCCAGTTGCTGAAATTCCTGGCTGTTTTGCTGTCCCAAGACACCGTCTCCAGTGCCAAACGCAAGGATGTTTTGAGTCGTTCAAAATCCTCGCGCAGACTTGGGTCTTGGCCCAGAGCAAAGGAGGTCGCAAACGAAGGGAGGGGATAGACTCGATCTGCAATGGCTTGTAGCGTATCGACCAACCTCGACGGGTCTTTGTGCTCCAAGACGGCTTCCAGCGCCAGAGCCTCCTCACGCATAAGTTGACGTTCTTTTTGTGTCAACGCACGCTCTTCTTGTGCGCTCAACATTCCTACAATTCCACACATAGATTGGGCTCCTTGCTCTCTTCTATTATGATGTCGTGAGGATGGAGGGGAGAAATATATGGATTCAAATGGTCCGTTCTCGCTCTGCCACGTAATCTACCATGATCTGATTGCATCTGACTACCTCTTTGGAGGTCTCCGTTCTTCACTATACGTCGGAAAATCACAATTCAGTACAACACAGGATGTGATCTTTCTGTGGCAGATATAAGAATTCTATTGACTTTTTTGAATTCTCCCATTATATACTACAGTCCTTGTCCAGCGCGGAAATACGTAAACCCCTGGAATGGTTGATACATATATTTCATTATTGACAAGCCATCCTATGGCTTTGTGAAGGAGAATTGGCATGGCCAATCATAAGTCGGCTTTAAAACGAATTCGTCAAAACGAAAAGTGCCGCGCACGTAATCGTTACTGGAAATCCACAATGCGTACTTCCATCAAGCTTGTACGCGCAGCTGTTGAAGCTGGTAATGTTGAGCAAGCACAAGGTGCTCTGCGTGATGCAACAAGCACCATCGCTCGTGTTGCTACCAAAGGCGTGATCCATAAGCGAACCGCCTCGCGGCGTATCTCCCGCCTGACCATCCTCGTCAACAAACTCGCTGCCGAAGCATAAAGATACTCCCTGCCTCTCTTCTGAAGCATAGAGACACTCCCTGCTTCTCTTCTGAAGCATAGAGACACTCCCTACGCTAGCCCACATGCTCCACCAACGCTCTGCTATGGCTTGCAAACCCCAGCATCGGGTGCGACTGCCTAGCTCTTCGCCAGGTTTGTTTCGCCAATCCGGTGGTGAACTCAGGTTTGTTTTGCCAGTTCGGTGGTGAACTCAGGCTTGTTTCGCCAATCCGGTGGTAATGACTCTGCCGTGAGTCATGGCTTGTGCCCTCCTTGCGTCCAACCTGAAGGATTCAAGTGTGATGGTATCGGTAGTGATTCGTGACTTACGCGATCCTTGTGTTCCATCGGAAGGATTCAAGTGTGATGGTATTGGCAGTGAGTCATGGCTTGCGTGATCCTTGCGTCCAATCGGAAGGATTCAAGCGTTATGGTGTTGGCTGTCTCATCAAATAAAGTACAAGTAGTTGTTCTGCTGTATTGCGGGGGCCAGGTTTTTCGGTTTGCGTGCGATGGCGTGCGTGTGCGCGGCGGCGTTTATAGGAGCGGTAGATCTTGTGAGGATCGGGATCATTGGAGTTGCTTGGAGGGGATGAGTTGGTGTGATGGGTAAGGATGCTGGCGACTTGATGCTGGCTGATCGCGCTTAATCCATGTTGTTTCATATACTCTTGAAGTTGGTGGATCTCTTCGAAAGAGAGAGCGAAGAGGAACTCTTGGAAGGCATAGGCTTCTTCTTCACTGACATCATTTTGGGTAAAGAAGTCTAAAACGGTGGGATCACATCGTGCTTCCAGAAGTTGAAGTAGCTCTGCTGTTCCGAGAAGAGTGCCGTATTGTACCTGAACTTGGATGCGGGCTTCCCAGAGAGAGCGAATCATTCGAAAAAAATCAGACAAGGTCTCTTGGCTCGCGCTTTGATCCCAAAGATCGAGCAAGTTGGAGGCAGCGTGCTGTTTGAGATGATGTTCAACATAGGGGTTGAGGATCACATCGATGAGGAGTTGGGCTAGCAGGTGTGTGTGGATCAGATGACTGATCTCATGAAACAGCGACTGTTGTAAGGGCAGAGGGGCTTCTTCAGGTAGGTCTTGTAGTAATGCCAAAACATCTTTGAGATAGCGGGATTGGAGCATCCAGTAGCTCTCGGCCAAAATGGCCTTCCCCGGCAATCGCAGTTTGAGTTCGAGAGGATTAAGATCACATAATGACTCGATCAGCGCATCCAGCCCCTGTTCAAAAGGATCGGATGCATGGGTCTTTCGAAGTGATGGAAAATCATCGAGAAGTTGTCCTAGTTGCTCAAGTCGATGATACCCCGATTGCAACCATTTCCAAGCCTTGGGTGTGCCTTTCTGCAACAACTCCATGGCCTGGGTGAGAATGATTTGAGATCGTTTTGAAAAGGGGGGAGGGCCTGGTTGAATCACCGTAGTTTCTGTATGTTTAGAGTCTCTTGTCATGAGGGGATTGTCTCGTCTATCCTGGAAATGAAGCAAGAGAAGTAAAAAACCTTGCTGTTAAAGACTTGATCGTTCGATTCGTTTCTGGCAACATTCGATTGCGCTTGGATTTTGTAGGAGCGTAAGCGTGTGTTTCTCCAACAGGGAGGGTGAGGGGGATGAAGCCCCATCCATTTCTCAATTTACAAGAACATCTCACATTGTCTGCCCGGATCAACTATTTGTTGGCTGCTCGAATCCCGATGCACTCCGAGATTTTATCCTTAGTGCTGGGAGATGCTGAGGTCTTTGGTTCAGAAAAGGCTGTGGAAGATGGCCTTGCGTTTGTTAACTTTGCCTACAAGAACCGGCTACGTCGGCTTGGGCCTCTTGCTGTTCTTCACCCCCTGCGTACAGCACATTTGCTCTCCCTCGTGACAGAGCAACCCTCTGAAATCGATCTTCTTACTGCTTTTCTCCATGATTATTATGAAGACATCTATACTCCCGATTGTTCGGTAGAGATTCAACGTGAACTGGAAGGCCGGATGCAAAGAGTTGCAGGCCAACTCATACCTGAACAACAACAACAGTTGGAGTACAGGTTGCGAACTCTGACCAAGCGCGAAGATGAACAGTATCATGAGTACCTTGGTCGGTTGATGGAAGAAGCGCGTTATTGCGCTGAAATTATTTGGGTAAAACTGGCTGATCGTCTCGACAATACCTTTGACATGAGAGTTGTTGAAGAAGATCACTCTCCTGAAGATTGCTTTCGAGAACTGTTTGATATTCTCTTTTTGCGTGCTGAAGTCAAGGCATATGATCGTCCAAGAAAAGTGTCTAAGGCACCGATCGACGAAGCTCACCGCCTGTTTCAAATGTTCAAAAATGTGGTTTTCTTGTCCTTGGTTCGACGCTCTGAGTTAGACCAAGTCAATCTACCTGCCCAGCTGTTGTTTCAAGCACTCGCCCAAGCCAGCCTTCATGAGTCGGGTCGGATCTTGATGCATATCTTTAGCTATGATGTTGTCGATGTCAAAAAGCAACGTCAGCTGATCTTTGAAGTGATGGATTATTCGCAAGATGGTGGATTAAATCGAATTACAGCGGCAGGTCGAGGTCACCGCCTGGATGGCATGTTTGAAGAGCGCTTCGATCACGTTGATCGCCACAAACGGGAAGCGGCTTTGATGAAGCTTCAAGCAGACAAAGAACAGATGATTATCTCTGCTCTCGCTATGCTCGGCGTCTTCGAAAGTTATATCTCTTCCTCTACCTTCCGTCTTGGTGGTGTTCGTGAGACCGGCCTCTCTCACGATGATACACTCGCTTGATCCTTCCAACGATAGACAATTCGGTTCAAGTGGTCGGGAGTCCGGCGGTTCAAGTGGTCGGGAGTCCGGTTCTGTGTAGAGCCAAGCTGCCTCGTTCTGCGTGCATAGTCTTTTGAGGTTGGGCTACTACAGCCTCGAACACTGACCGGTTTGCTGTCGGTCGCAAAAACGCCATTGACGTCGCCTGACTTCGTTATGCCTTCTCGGAATAGCGAAAAAGTATGCCTCGGTGGGATGCCTTGATAGGCTCGCAACTGACTGATTTTAATCGGTTCATTAAATCGGTCAGTGTTCTCGAAATCCAGAGATCTTTTCGTGATACTTGTTTTCTTTGAGGTGCCAATTCATGAGTTGCATGCGTGTGTCGTGCAGTCGTTTGACCATCGCTCCTGAGAATTGTTTGAGCAGTGTATAACCCAAAGCTGGATTTCCTTCGCACTTCTCTCGCAGACATTTTCCGTTCAGGGCAAAGGCTCGGGTCAGGTTGCTGACTCGTGCATCAAATTGATACTTGTAGGGTGGTATGAGCCAGGACCATCCGGCGATATCACCTGCTCCGAGAGTGAGAAAAGAGACCACTCCCCGTCCAAGCATGTGCTGATCAATCGTCACACTCCCTTCCCGAATAACGTAAAATACATCTGCACTCTCACCTTCCTTGAACAAGATATCACCGCTGTGAAACACCACATTCGTTGCACAACCCAACAGGATCTCGATCTGATCATCGGTACATATGGAGAAAAAAGGGTGTTCTTTTAAGAGGGGGGCCAGTGTTTGTAATGTCATCGATGGCTCCTTTGCTTTTACCTAGCATCTACAGGTGAATCCGGATTTCGCGGCGGGAGGATGTCAATGGAAGGAGTCGAGAATGAACTCTCTGGCTAGAAGCACAATGTCTTCTATCACATAATCGCTGCCTTCCATACTCCCCAGGTCTTCCCACATCCGACGGATGGAGAGCCCTGTGGCTATAGGCTTGTTGTAGATAGCAAGGACTGCGATTTGTGGTGTTTTGGCCCAACCTGCCAAATCCATGATACCTCGGAGTCCATCAAATCGAAGGATAAATGGGTATTTGATATACTGTCCATCTCTCACATCACACAAGTGACCGTAGGTTTCGATGCTTTTATCCAAGCCTCCCTGTTCATCGATTCGAGCGAGAATCGAGATATGCTCATTTTTGTCGTTTTGGGATACAGCCATCAAGCGAACCCATTGTTTGGCTGCAATATGTGTGATGGCTTCCGTTTTTTCAAGGGCGGGCAGTTTGATCTCTAGGGAGATAATGGTGCTTGTCTTGACCTCCACATCACCGACATTGGGTGTGACTCTGCCTTTGTAACTGACACA
Source organism: Myxococcales bacterium (assembly GCA_027005175.1). Classification (GTDB taxonomy): domain Bacteria; phylum Myxococcota_C; class UBA6777; order UBA6777; family UBA6777; genus M3003. The sequence continues at coordinate 230 of JALTMC010000864.1, read as the reverse complement.
GAGGTTCTGGGTTCCCGGACGGGCTCTTGGTATTGTGAAGGCTCCCTTCAAGTCTGTTGTGACACTCTTGCCTGCAATCGTTATGGTCACATTGGGAATGGTCTCTCCATTGGGGTGAATCACTGTTCCTTCGACAACCGCTGCTGTTTGATCTTTCGCAAAGATACTTTTCTTTGTCTCTTTGAGGACTGTCACTGCAATGACTTCACCTACCATAACTCACCTCTTTG
>JALTMC010000863.1 GCA_027005175.1 Myxococcales bacterium | reverse complement strand
ATGTTTCACAAACCACCATATGTTCCACAAACCACCATATGTTTCACAAACCACCATATGTTCCACAAACCACCATATGTTCCACAAACCACCATATGTTTCACAAACCACCATATGTTCCACAAACCACCATATGTTTCACAAACCACCATATGTTCCACAAACCACCATATGTTTCACAAACCACCATATGTTCCACAAACCACCATATGTTCCACAAACCACCATATGTTTCACAAACCACCATATGTTCCACAAACCACCATATGTTTCACAAACCACCATATGTTCCACAAACCACCATATGTTTCACAAACCACCATATGTTCCGCCGGACTAAAGTCCAGCTCTGATAAATGAAGTACTCCTTCGGAGCACTGGGGTGAGAATAGCTGTCCAAAATCAGGACAGCTATGTCCAAAATCAAGACAACTCTTCTTGTTGCTCTATCTGAGCTATCACTATTTCTCATCAAACAGCCCGCCTCTTCTGAAGGGCACGGCTATCAAGCAGCCTGGTATGACACTTGCGTATGAGGCACCAACACTTACAATGGAGGTGTCTTATGCCAAGTAAGAAAACACATGTTTATGTACATTTGGTCTGGTCTACGAAAAATCGACAACAACTCATCACTTCTGAGATCAAGGAAGGGCTATACACTTATATCCTTGCAAGCTGTCAAGAACTAGAGTGTTACCCTCTTGCTATTGGCGGAGTGGCGGATCATGTTCATTTACTGGTCCGACTTCATTACTCCGTTTCCATGAGTCAGTTGCTTAAAAAAATCAAAGGAGTCTCTTCGTATCTAGTAAACAGAAGTATCCAGAACTCAACTCAGTCGTTTCAATGGCAAAAAGGATATGGAGCCTTTAGTGTTAATTTTCGTGAACTTAACAAAGTCATTGCCTATATCCATAACCAAGAGCAGCACCATCAAAACAATGAACTTTTTGTTGAATGGGAACCTTCCTAAAAATCTCAACATTGCAGCACCACAACCGGTAATCAGTACTCGAAGGAATGAAGCAAACTCATAAATCGAGCTGATACACTAGGTTTGCCCTTCGGGCAAACCTATCCAGTGCTCCGAAGGAGATAATAAAGTGATTTTCGCAGTATTCGTGGGTGGGTACTAGGTTTGCCCTTCGGGCAAACCTATCCAGTGCTCCGAAGGAGTACTTCATTTATCAGAGCTGGACTTTAGTCCGGCGGAATGATCCGCACCCATTTCGAATAACCGCGGAATGATTCAAAACAAGACCACCATCTATGAGGCAACAGTCTCACCATCATCAATGTGCTTCTTGAACAGAACGCCACCGAGCACAGCCACAGGCACAGATAGAGCAATATTAATGGTACAAAAGATGACTCCCAAGGCAACGCTTTTGTCTGTGCCAACCACTCCTATGATAGAAGCAGAGGCGACGGCGGTAACCATGGATGACAGCAGTGTAAAAGTGCCAAATTTACGGGTAGTTGGAGAAAACTGTTTACGAACCAAAAGCACAACAGTGATGGCACCCAAGAAGAGAAGAAACAGGGCAAAAGGAAGTCCTATCATTGTTATAAAAACAAAGACCTTCAAGCCTTTAAAAGAAGTGTTGGCATAAGTCAATCCAGGAGAGGACAAAAGCATTGCAACAAGCAGTGTGCTACCGAGAGAGAAGCGAGAAAAAGAAAATCGACGAAGTAGAAGAAGCATAATAACTCCTGCTTTGGGAAGTCCAGTCATTCCGAGGTCAACCTTTCCAAACTATACTTGCCAACGGTATGATGTTGTAAATGAAAGCATACACCGAGTAAGCAGAGATTTTTAACGAGGTTGGTACGTTGTAGGATGTCCCACATCCATCGTGCAGAAGCGGGAAGGCCGGAAGGGTAGGAGAACACACCGGGCAGATGAACGACAATCGTCACAAGAATGAGAAAGAGGCCCAGCGCAATGGCAGCCCAGCGGATATGCCAGCCAAGTAAGATGAGGCTCCCCCAGCCGAGTAGCCAGATCCCACAAGCAATGGAAACAGCCCGAGGATAAAGTATCCAGCGAGGCATAAGTCGCTGGATCAAAGCATCTGAAACGATATGCTCTGCTCCCAGGCCCACAAAGATCAAACAAAAAAACAAGCGAAACAAAAGGTCAGCCAGATCGGGGGAAATTTTAAACATGAGTTCTCGCTTGGTTCTCAACCATCAAAACAGAGCATGGTTTGCCAATTGTCGTGTGAAGCCCCTTCGAGAATTGACAGCGTAACGGACTTGGGAGGGGAAGATGTCAATGTGGTATGGTCCATCCATCTGGTATTTTGGGAGAGGACAGTTTTTCAAAAAAGTGCTATCCATTCAGTCCACACAGGTGTAGGCGAGGAGGAAATGGTGATGACAGAGTGCTCGTTGAAAGCCGAGCCCCTTGACCGTATCCGAGAATCGCCTGTATATCACGATTCAATGATAGTTTCTAGACACATAAAGGAGTGATACCAGATGCTTGATCGGATAAACTCATTACTGGGTGACGAAGCTGATAGTCTTTTGTCCCACACATGCCAGGGGATCCCCAAAGAACAAATCACACAACCAGGCTCAACTTTTGTTGAGCGTGTCTTTCTGCAATCGGACCGACCGACCCCTGTATTGAACAGTCTGGAGTCCCTCTATCGCCACGGTCGTCTCGGTGGTTCCGGCTATCTTTCCATCCTTCCTGTTGACCAGGGAATCGAGCACTCAGGTGCTGCCTCCTTTGCACCCAATCCGATCTACTTTGACCCCGACAACATCGTTAAGCTGGCGATTGAAGGCGGCTGTAACGCTGTGGCATCAACCATGGGTGTCCTGGGCTCCGTTGCTCGTCGTTACGCACACAAGATCCCTTTTGTTGCCAAGATCAACCACAATGAGCTGCTTACCTACCCCAACAAACATGAACAACATCTGTTTGGTCAGGTTCAACAAGCCTGGGATATGGGCTGTGTTGCCATTGGTGCAACCATCTATTTCGGCAATGAAGATTGCTCCCGTGAGCTTGAACAAATCGCTGAAGTTTTCTACCATGCACACCAACGCGGCATGGCGACAATCCTGTGGTGCTACCTGCGCAACTCTGCTTTCAAAAAAGATGGCGTCGATTATCACGGCTCTGCCGACTTAACCAGCCAAGCCAACCACATCGGTGTCACCATTCAAGCAGACATTATCAAGCAAAAATTACCTGTCAACAACGGTGGCTACAACGCGATTGGCTTTGGGAAAACTCACAAACGTGTCTACGAAGAGTTGTGCCCCGATCATCCCATCGACCTGGTTCGCTGGCAAGTCGCCAACTGCTATATGGGTCGTATCGGACTCATTAACTCTGGTGGAGCCTCCGGTGGCAGTTCCGACCTCGCAGAATCTGTTCGCACCGCTGTCGTCAACAAGCGCGGTGGTGGTATGGGCCTTATCCTCGGTCGCAAAGCATTCCAACGCCCCATGAAGGAAGGTGTTGAGATCCTCAACGCCGTCCAAGATGTCTACCTCACCAACGAAATCACGATCGCTTGAGTTTCTCCCCTCCTAGCCTGCTTCACTTGATTCTGCCTACGACTTCACAGGATTTCGAGTACTGTTGAAGGCCCTAGAAACCTTGTTTTTTCTGATGATCGGTTGAGATAAAAACTGCTGCGCAGAAGAAACAAAAAGAAAAACCCATGTTGACGAAAGGGGACACAACGAACGGGTCGTTTTGTCACCGATGCCAAGATGGGTTCCGGGTTGTGAGGCCCGTCATCTATCTCAATCCCTATTGGATAGGGAGAATCAACTACAATGGTCTGACTTGACTGTAAAAGTGAAGGGTACAATCAAGCAAGCTTGACTGTAAAAGTGAAGGGTACAATCAAGCGAACCAGAGGACTCTCCCAAACCAACAGGTGTTGTAGTCAAACACGGAAATGAGGTGGGAGTTGAGAGGCTCACCCTGCCCGCGTTGCCCACCTCTATAGCGAATCATGTACCATATCACCAAAACCAACAAAAGGCCTTTCTATTCCGTGCGATGGGGTTTATCCTTTTCGTTATTCATGTGATTGGAGTACCCCAGTTGTGGAGTTTGTGCCGCAGCATATGGGGAATCCATTCCCCACTTCATATTGACAATATGTCTTGTTTCTTGTTAATCGAAGAAAGTGTTGTACAAGTAGCGAGGAAGAATACGGTGGGAACAATCTTATCAACGGTTTCTGTGAATTTGAAGCTTCCAGGCTGTAAGCTGGAAGTGGTAGAAAGCCCTGGACCTGCTGTCTCCAAGGAGTTTGAGCAACGCAGACTCAAAATAGGTCGGTCTGCTGAGTTGGAGAACGATCTCGTTCTAGAAGATCCCTCTGTCTCAGGCTTTCATTGTGAATTGATCTATGATGAAGAGTCAGGATACCGTCTGCGTGATCATGGCAGCACGAATGGCATCTGGTTGGGAGACATCCGCATCTACGACGCCCACATCACCACTCCCGTTCGGATCACCGTAGGTGATAGCGTTGTTCTGTTTACACCCTTGGAGCGAACCTACAAGGTGACCCAGAAGCTGGGAGACGAGATTGCAGGATTTCACTTTCGTGACCGAGAGATGAGACAGCTTTGTGTACGTGCCCGCAAACTTGTACAGTTGGGCATCGGCTCCATCTTGCTGCATGGAGAAACGGGCTCAGGCAAAGGTGCTATCGCTGCTATTTTAGAATCAGACTGTCGAGAACAGAAAAAACCTTTTGAAACAGTAAACTGTGCAGCCATCCCGGAGAACCTCCTAGAATCAGAACTCTTTGGACATGTAAAGGGTGCCTTTACCGGAGCGGACCGCAATCATATTGGAGCGTTTAAGCGTGCAGATGGTGGCATTCTCTTTCTGGATGAAATGGGAGAGCTTCCCCTGCAACAACAAGCCAAGCTTCTCACCAGCCTCGACAAACGTATGGGTCGCTACGAGTTTCGACCCATTGGTGCCCGAAAAACAGAATCAAGTAGCTTCACCCTGTTGGCTGGAACCAACCGAAATCTGCGTAAGGATGTTGAAGACGGACGATTCAGAGAAGACCTGTATTATCGCATCGCCGGAAGTGAGTTACACGTTCCTCCTCTTCGAGAACGACCCAACGACATCGAGTGTTTGTTGGATGTTGTACTTGATGAGCTGAGCAAAAAACATGGAGAGCAGGTGCTGACACTTGCTTCCGATGTTCGCAAAGACTTACTGAGTTACAACTGGCCTGGCAATGTACGTGAGTTGCTGCATACCATTCGTCATGCAGCAGCCCACGCAATGACGGTTGATCGTTACCAAATCACAGTGGAGGACCTTCCCTCACAGGTCCTCCGTGGCATCGAAGGTCGTCCCCAACATATCACCCAAGAAATCATGCTCATGCCTCCTGGTGATGAGATTCCCGCCTATCATGCAGCAAAAACCAAAGTGCTGGAGTCTTTTCAAAAAGAGTATATTGCTCGCATCCTCCAACACACCAATGGCAACGTCTCACAGGCCAGTCGCGTTTCAGGAATGGATCGCAAACGGATATCAGACCTCAAGAAAAAGTATCAGATATCGTAAAAGACACTATGAATGTAGAATGATGTCTTGAAAATCAAACAGTGAGGGAGAGATGGAATGAGAGAGAGATGGGCACCAAAAAAATAAAGAAGCGTCGCAATCCATCAGAACCTCGCTCCAACAATAAGCAGGTAACAACCCGACAAGGTCGTCGGGTTCTGAAGCAGCGATACCTGCTACAGAAAGAGTTAGGTAAAGGTGGTATGGGTCAAACTTTTTTGGCCCAAGACACACACTTTGGAGATATGTGTGTTGTTAAGATTGTGACAGGGGATTACAAACTGATCCAACGTGAAGCGCGTCGCCTCTGTTATTTGAAACATGAGGGTATCCCAGCCTATCGGGATTTTATTATTGAAAGCAGTGCCCGCCGAGACGATGAGTCCTTTTTGGTTCAAGAATACATCCGTGGCAAAACCCTGAAAGAAACCATGGAGGAGAGTGGTGGTAAAATTCCACTGCAACGTTGTCTGCAGATCATGCGACAAGTACTCGAAATTTTACACTATCTTCACACACGAAAAGACCAGGAGTCCCAAGAAACAGCACCCGTCCTACACCTCGACATCAAGCCTGAAAATGTGATCATCCGCGACAGCGACCAGCATCTATTCTTAATTGACTTCGGACTCAGCGCACAAGCCAACATATCCTTGTTTATAGAACAAGGCATCACACCGTCCATTCAGGGCTACTCTCCGGGTTATTCACCCTATGAGCAAACCCAGGGCCGTGTCGTTCCAGCCTCCGACATTTACGCCCTTGGCATGACCATCCTCGTATTACTCACCGGTCGAGACGTTCGCGAAGTTCGGCTCTTTCTCGACCAAAACCGCCTCTTTCATCCTTCAGGTGGTGCGTTACAGGTACCCTCTGATGTAGAGAAGCTCTTTCGTGAGATGACCGCTCTACGTGATGGAGACCGTATCCCCTCTGCCAAAGATGCCATCGCTGCGATGAAACAACTGCGTAGAACAGGCTCTTGGAAACGAAAGCTGCTGTGGTTGCTACCTGTGGTTGGAGCGGGGATTTACGCCTACTTCAAATGGTTTTAACAAGGACCTCTCTATGCGTTTAATTGTGATTGGAACCGCAGAGCAAACAAACCCTATTCCACAAGCAGGTGTTGTTGTTGAATGGACAAGATCCACGAATAGCACCAATAAGACACGAATGGAGAACAAGAAGGGGACGGCATATTCATCATATTGAAAGCATGTGGCATATGGCACCGATAAGACACGAATGGAGAACAAGAAAGGTTACAGTATCAAGAGCCTACAAACGGGTAACCTCCAAGAGTTCTGTGTCCACTTCACAAGAACTCGAACCAACTTATATCTTCCAGCCAGAACAGTATTCCGAATTGTCACAACAAGATATCTATCACAGATCATCTGTAACTTCAGACAATTAGCATAGATCGACATCACACCACAAAAGAAGCCAGTGAGAACAAGATTCCATGTTAAAACATAAATCATGTTCTGTTGTTCGTGTCCCATTCGCGCCATTCGTGGATCTCAAAAAGAAGCGTTGATAGGTTTTTCTAAAACACCTAGTAAGGAAGGGGCAAGTTTACAGAAGAAGGCAATACTCTATATTATATCTGTGGAGAATAGGCTTGATTGTTTTGTGAGAAGTTGGCCTTACGGCTTACTTACGGAGGCCGGTTTGGCAGAAGGAGCTTTTCGGGAGGCCGGTTTGGCAGAAGGAGCTTTTCGGGAGGCTGGTTTGGCAGAAGGAGCTTTTCGGGAGGCCGGTTTGGCAGAAGGAGCTTTTCGGGAGGCCGGTTTGGCTTTGGGCTCTTCTCGCGTAGCTGCTTCTTTGACATTAGCAGGAGCCGCAGAAGGTTTAGCACTTGGTGGTGTTTTTCCAGGTGCTCCACTGGGTAACGACTTCGAATCAAACTTCGGCTTCTCACCTCCAGTGGGGATGCGGTACGTTCCATCACCGGATTCTTCACTCGTACAGTATCGCTGTGTCATATTATAAATGAAAACGGATTGCTGTACGGCTGTGCCGAGATTTTTAGCATTGCAAACCTCAACAATCACACGTTGGCGCAAGGACCACATAAAATTATCGATACGCTTGGTGCGGATCTTATACTTCTCCTGCCGTGCATCAAAGCCACCAAGTCCATTGATCAATGCAGCCAACAGAGCAACAGAGCCTGAGACAGCAGCCACAACACCCAAAGCCTTTTGGGCATCAGGGTCTGTAACGGCCAACGCTCCAGCTCCCATGCCAATCGCAAGAGCTCCAGCACCTAACGTCGTACTAAAAAATCCCCAAAACAGTTTGCCTTGCTGATTTGCCGAAGATGCTTCTCGATAAAGGCGTCTCTGGCAAGTAGGACGCAACGTATCAATGGCTTGCAAGACAGGCAAGACCTTCTTGTCCGTGCAAAACCCACCGAGAATACGGTTGCCATCAGGCATTTCACTCATACGAGCACGCCAGATCAGGAACGTTGTAAAATCGACACCTTCGGGAGGACGGACCCCTTTGGTCTTGTCCAGATAGACACCAACACGCTGTTTTTGTAAAAACATAGCTCCACGTGTCTGCAAACAACCAGCACTACCCACACTGAATACCAGCAACAACACCAAACTCAACCACCAGAAACCACGAGTCACAGGATTGGACTTTTGCCGCATCTTTCTTTCTCCATCACAGTCACTATCAATTCCAAGCATCATTACAACGAAAGACCTCAAAAATCAACGTTTCTTCAGACTACCCAAGCAAACGACATGATGACCATCCACCGTTCGTCCCCTTGTAGAGAGCGAACACACCTTGTCTCTACAACAGTCATGGCAACAACACCAGCAACAAACGTGGGAGAGACAGCAAAACCCAACGCAGCAACACCGCACTTCAGAGGGGCCCAGAGGGTGGATTTATGCTTCAGAGGGACCCAGAGGATGGATTTATTGTTGATAGCGACGACGGATGAAGGGGAGAAGAAGGATCAACATCATCCACCATGGAGCGGTGTCAGCACCTGTGGGTCCAACACTACAACCAAAGGCACGAGGTGTACCCGAAGTGGAAGAGCTTTGCTCTTGTTGTGAGAGAACAGACTTACTCGAAGGCGACCACCGTACAATACGAGCATTCCCAGCGACGTCCTGAACGCGGATCGCGATGGAGTGTTGCTTCTTGAGTGATGGACTCAACTTCAACGTTGCACCATCCACAGCTTTCCATTCACCGTCCGAAAGATACTCATACACAAGCTGCTTCGATGAAGAGACTTGGTCCATCGCTTTGATCTTAAGAGTGTCTCCATCCACTCGTAATTTCACTTTAGGAGCCAGTGGGTCAAAGACCAACTTTACGATCGCCGGCTGGCTTTCCAGTGTTTTGTACTCACCTTTGATGCGAGCACGCAGATAGATCGTATGGCGTCCAAGGAGCATCAATGTGGGGTTTTCGACTTTCAACAATCCACCCGGAGCGGTCTTGAAGTTGGACCAAATACCAAAGTTAACATAGGACTGGTATTCCAGTTCACGACCTGCAAGATACTGAGGAACTTCCAGGAAGACATGACCTGTTGGCATTAATCGCCCATTGACCTTCTTGGTCAAACCAGGATTGGAGGCATGGACACGAGCATACGTTTGCGGCTCGGGTAACAGCGGCTTAGAGCCCGTGAACAAAGTCATCTTGAGGGCCAGCCAGTCGTTGCCTGCACCTTCGCGAACAATGCCATTGATCTTCAGTCCCAAGGGCACACCCAGTGCTGCCGAAAGCTGCTTGTTGATATCAATCGGGAAGCTAATTTTGTTGTTGCCAAGTGTTTGCACCAGCAAGTTTACAATGACCTTGAGAACTTGCTTGATATCCACCGTTTCCACCAAATAAGCCTGAGACGAGCGTGGATTGAGAATCTCTAATGTGTCAATATCAATCGCAATCTCTAACGAGTTATTGGGGGTTGCGATCATCGTCATCCCCAACTTAAGATCGATAAACATCTTAAAGATTCGGACATATCGATCATGCACTTTGACAAAGAAAGAGACCGCAAAATCCTTCATATTCAACTTGATGGTAGAGTCGGTTTTGCCATTGACCTTCTTGCCCGTACCGTAAGTGACTGTGGGTGG
>JALTMC010000862.1 GCA_027005175.1 Myxococcales bacterium | reverse complement strand
GCACATCGTAACCTGAGAATGCACATCGTAACCTGAGAAAACCAACCCAAACGACAAGGATCTAAGAATAGATGACGGAGATCGATTTTGCAACGTCGCTCAAAGAATAGGGGAACAGTGGAGTCACCATCTCATCGTATGATGATGGGTCATGGATGATGGGAGTGGCTGATGATTGCTCCCGGTGATGTGTTCATCAGAGTGCGATGAGAGTTGACGGATTGACTTTCTACCGCTTGTGATGAATCAATGGGGGGCGACGATCTTTTCCATTCAGTCCAGATAAGGGGAGTCAATTTCATGAATGTACAAGCTGTATTTTCTCGACTGTGTGCGGTGGCTGCGATTCTTTCTCTCGCTGCTCTCATCGCATGCAGCAGCGGTGGTGTCGGAAGTACCTGCTCTGATGATACATCCTGTCGTGAAGGTCTGAAGTGTGTATCAGGCAAGTGTATTCTTCCACTTTGTGACAAGTCAAAGCCTTGTGCAAGAGGCAAGGTATGCAAAAACAGCGTGTGCTCTGCATGTGCCAAAGATACGGAGTGTGGCAGCAACAATGTCTGTGAAAAAGGCACTTGTCAAAAAGGCTGTACTGACAAAACTCCCTGTAGTGAGGGAAAGCTCTGCAAGAACAGTCGCTGTATGGACTGCCCTGACGATAAAGATTGTGGAGAGGGAAAGATATGCCAACAAGGCTCTTGTGTGGATGGTTGTCGTGATGACAAAGGCTGCAAAGATGGCAGCATCTGTGAAAAAGACCGGTGTTCACAAGCCATTTGTACGAAGACAGCCCCCTGCCCGGGCGGAAAGCTCTGCAAAGCTGGACGCTGCACCGATTGTTCGGATGATCCCGGATGTGGAGAGGGAAAGATATGCCAACAAGGCTCTTGTGTGGATGGTTGTCGTGATGACAAAGGCTGCAAAGATGGCAAACGCTGTGACAAAGCAACAGCCTCTTGTGTCCTGTGTCTTGAAAATAAAGATTGCAACGATGGAAAGATATGCCGAAACAATGCCTGCTCCCCTTGTGCTGTCGATCCAGAATGTCAAACAGGCAAACTGTGCTTGCAAGGGTCCTGTAAAAAAGCAAACTGTCGAGAAAGTAAGGATTGCAAAGACAATAAAGTTTGTACCAACAACGAATGTTCGGCCTGTAGTGATGACCAGGCTTGTCGTCCGGGTCAGATCTGTGAAGCAGGAGCCTGTCAATCCGGCTGTCGGGACAACAAAGGATGTCGGTCAGGTCAAGTATGTGATGGCAAAACCAAGACTTGCAAAGGGTGTATTGAAAACAAAGACTGCCAAAGTGCTCTCGTTTGTGTCAACAATACCTGCACACAATGCAACAAAGACACTCAGTGTAACCAAGGCTCTCTATGTTTGAATGGCTCCTGTTCCAAAGGCAATTGCCGTCAAAGCAGCGAGTGCAAAGATGGTAAGATATGTCGCAACAATATCTGCTCACCTTGCTCCGCCAAAGCAGAGTGTCGCCAGGGAGAGATCTGCGTGCAAGGCAAGTGTACGCAGGGAGACTGTCAAACAAGCACCGACTGCAAAGGGGGAAAGGTCTGCAAAAACAACAAGTGCTCCCTCTGCACCGCTGATACGGACTGTCCAGGAGGCCAGCTCTGCATCAGTGGTGCCTGCAGAGCTGGCTATTGCAAAACAACATCCGATTGCCAAGGTGGATTGGTGTGCAAAAGCAACAAATGCTCTACCTGCACTCAAAAAGCTGACTGTACCAGCAGCCAAGTCTGCGCAGGGGGTCTCTGTCAAACAGGAAACTGTGTCAACACAAGCGAATGCACAGGCGGTCAGATCTGTAAAAAGAATACCTGCTCTGCTTGTGCCAATGATCGCGAATGCGCCAGCGGTCAACTTTGCCTCGGTGGGGCTTGTAAAAAAGGTGAATGCCGCACAAACTCCGACTGTTTGGTAGGAAAACTATGCATCACAAACATCTGCTCCACTTGTGCCAATGACAAAGAATGTGGTGCAGGACAACTGTGCTTGAGCGGCCTCTGTCAATCTGGAGATTGTCGCACATCCAAAGACTGTACCGGTGGTAAGATCTGTCGCAACCGGCAATGCACCCTGTGCTCCCTAGACAAAGAATGCAACACAGGAGAGCTATGTTTGCAGGGAACTTGCAAAACTGGAAACTGCCGCCAGAACACCGACTGCTCTGGAGGTAAAGTATGTTTGAGCAACCAATGTAGTGCCTGCACAAAAGACACACAGTGCTCACGTGGAAAGATCTGTATCAAAGGTGTCTGCCTATCGGGAGGTTGCCGAAAAAACAACGACTGCGCTGGCGGTCAGGTCTGCAAAAGCAACCGATGTGTGGCCTGTACCAACAGCAAAGAGTGTGGCACAGGAAACGTATGTGTAAGCGGTGCATGCAGAGCAGGAAACTGCACACAAACCAGCCAGTGTAGCAACGGCAATGTTTGCCGTAACTATAGTTGTGCACCCTGCTTAGCGACACGAGAGTGTCCCACAGGCCAGGTTTGTGCCAGTGGCACTTGCAAAAAAGGTAACTGTGTCACCAGCGCTGACTGTTCGGGAGGACAACTTTGCAAAGCCAACCAGTGCTCTGCTTGTAACAACTCGGTAGAATGTGGCAGTGGAAAGGTGTGCGTAAGTGGAGTATGCAAAGTAGGTAACTGTCTCACAGGCTCAGACTGCCAGGGCAATAGCATCTGCCAAAGCAACAAATGTGTCACTTGCCGAACGGGATATACCAGCAATGGATCGATATGTGTGGGGAACTTAAGTTTAAACATCATCCTTCCCGACGACAGCACCTACCCCATTCGTGTCGCCACCAGTGATCTGTCTTTGGAACTCAAGAAGCTCATCGAGAAACAGAAAAAATTCAAGATCGCAGAACAACATCTGTATTTTAACTGTCAGGAGTTACAGAGAGGCAAGACATTGAAGGAGCAGGGGGTCCCGAACAACGGGACGCTATATCTGAAAGTATATACAACTCTACCCAGCACCCACCAAAGCTGCAAAACGCTTCGTGCCTCGGGCCAAACCAAAACAGGTATTTATGTTGTGGATACTGATGGAGCGGGGGGAAGCAATCCATTTTTGGTATACTGCGATATGACCACAAAAGGCGGTGGCTGGACAGCATTGACCAACCCAGAATTACCTGGATTCTGTGCTCGCCATCCCGGGCTCAGCGCAAGTGTTGCCAGGATCTCAGGAGGTGGGACCTGTCCACCACGTGTCAATCCATTTCAAAAGAACAAACAACATGGATACTCTTCTTATGCTTGTGGGACCTTTCGCTTTCGCACAACGATCTCGTGGACCAACAATATTAAAGCAACAGATACGATGTTCTTGGCAACCCTACAAGGACAACAAGTTCGCACACTGCAACTCAATGGAAAGACCCTATCACCCAATGGTTTCTCCAATGCCTATATGAAGTGTGCCTTTTGGAATGCCACTGGTGCGAAAAGTAGCCCTGGTACAAACTTGTGTTACAGCACTGTTTTATCAGCACCCCCACGACAAGAGTTGGGAGCCATCACCAACGCCAATCTCTCCATCGTAATGACCACTGGCGACGGCTGTAGCCCCGACTGCAGGTACGGAACCGGCATGAATATCCAACAAATTTATGTGAGGTAGTCATGTTTTAGGAGCGTTGCTCCAACAATGTTTGCATATTGTTCCTTGGCCTTATGGAAGAGGCGGCGGCGGGGGAGGAACATCACTTCGAAAGCGCGGCTGGGGACGCGCTGATGGTGTTGGACGTAAAACCACAGGTGTAAGACTGCGAGGCAGCGGTATGTTCATGGGCCGCGCTCGGCTTGCCAGTAAGTTAAACCGCTTCGCTCTTGCAGGAGAAGGCAAGGTCCCCTGAAAAAACAGTTGCGAAAACACCGTTCCTTCCGGAGTCACAGCATGAGACCACAAGCGAAGGTAGATCCTTTTGCTCGCAGAAACTTCCGCCTGAAGCACTTTTAAGTGACTTTCTTTTCGAGCACCACTTAACAGGATTCGATCGACAGCTTGTGGTGCAACAGGAGTTGTATATGCTACAGCAGAAAGTAACGATTTGTTGTTTGCAACACGTCGAATCTGCCGACCATTTTTCAACACGATGAGTAACTCTGAGCGCCAGGCAACAGACTGAAAAGGCTGGTTGGTCGTGTTATTTTTGAACTTACCTGTCACGACCAGATAGCGGCCTTTACCAGAGCTTCGCCACCGCCCCAAGAGTTGAACAGGCAAGGTCTCTCCATAAGGCAATGTAGAGATCCGACGAGAAGAGGAGCCACAAGGAACAAATCGTTGTCGGCGCAACAGGCTCCCCGAAGGGCTCCACCACTCCCACAATCCACATCGACGACCTTGAAAGTAGGTTCCTTTCGATGCCTTGTTCCCATTGCTATGCCAAGTTTGCGTCTTGCCACTCCGCTTCCCTTGCACATAATTAACTGTTGTTCGCTTTTGCTTATTGGCATACCATTGAAACATCGTCCCATCGGCCTGTCCATGAAGCCATTGGCTAATCGATTTGCGATTGCCATTCTCAAACCACTCCAGTCGAGAACCATGTAATTTACCGCCTCTCCACGAACTCTGAAGTGACTTCATTCCATCTCGATACCAGAAGGTATGAACGCCGTTTTTCACACCACCTCGAAAGGTATATTCGGCCTTCTGATAACCGTTGTCATACCAAACCTTCCAGATCCCATCCTGCTTTCCCTTTCTCCATGTGCCTTGAGTCCGTCGGCTTCCATCCGACCAACATCGCTGTTCAACCCCATCTTTACGCTGGTTGCCCTTATCATCCATGCTCAACTTCGGCTCTTGTGCCTTGCATTGCCCACGAGTAAGGAGAGAGTTTGTCAGAACAAGAAAACCTGCCCCAAAAGCCCCGGCAAAGATCGCCACCAACATCGCAAGCATCAACCAGTTCGGCTGCGGTGCAGGAAGATCATCCAATCCACCCAGTCTGTCATTTGTCATGATATTGAATGACTCAGCAGGAGTTGTATCAAGCGGTGGTCCTACTGTCTTTGCTGAATCAGGAGCGGAAGCCTGAGCCTGCACTTGCGTCGGCACGGCAACACCTGTCATCGACGGAGAAGACGGCCCCTGGTATGTCATAGCTTGCTGCTGTATCGCAGGAAACATCCCTGATTGTGAAGGTGCCCCTGTACCGGGAGGCATATAGGTTGGCAATGCCGGCTGAAATGGTGCTTGTAATGCAGGATGAGAACCTGTTGGAAATGTGGGAGACATTCCCGACTGCAGCGCAGGGTGAACTCCAGAGCCCATCCCCGGATGCACACCTGATTGCGGCACACCTGCCGCATGAAACCCAGGAAAATTCCCTGTTGGTTGTGGAGGAGCCGCACCCAAAGAAGGATAATTTCCCGTTCCTGAAAGTGCTTGCTGACCCATCCCTGAAAACGAGCCTGTCGGAAATGCCTGACCAGACGGGGCCAATGGAGAAGGAGGAGCCAATGGAAGAGACGGAGAAGATTGCACAGTTGGAGTGGCCTGAGTCGGCTGAGAGAACGAACCCGACTGCCCAACCGAAGAAGTTGGTATCGATGAAAACGATTGTACTGACTCTATCGCTTGACCTGATGGAGTGGGCTGGTGGGGCTGCTCACTCAGAGCAGTTGGTGTCGATGATGCAGATGAAGGTGATGGTATAGACGGAGATGAAGGAAGGGACTGCAACGACGAAGACATCGCTATTTCCGCAGCCTCTGAGAGTTGATGTTGGGATGAAGCGGCAACGGGATGCTCTGCCGGAACCGTTTTCTGCACAGCAACCCGAGAAGAACTCGAAGTAGCCTCGGATCGGGGCAATGCCTTGGAAGACTCCAACAATGGCTCCGATTTTCTGGTCTCTCGCGTCTTCAACGGATGAGGCTCAACCTCACGCCCACTGTCTTGCCCCGAAGAGACAGGAGGCTTCGTTGGTGCTGCTGACACACTTGTACGCTCGCTGCTATCCGCAGGCTCTGGCTCCGAAGGTGATGCAGAGATGCTGCTGCGCTCACGAGCCTCAACACTTACGCCGGGCTCTGTTGCAGGTGCCTCCATAGAAACCTCGTTGGCTGCGGGGACAGTCTTCATCTCAACCAGGACAGGAGGAGATTTCGTCAACGTCGGCTCAACAACAGCTTCCTCTTTTTTCACAGACTTTACTTTCTTGTTGGAACGTGAAGGCCTTTTGGGACTTTTCCTGGATTTTCTCTTTTTGGAAGAGGCTCCTGCCTTACCCCCTTTGGCTTTGCTCTTGGACTCTTCTTCCACCGAATCCATCAACGTTGATTGGGACTCCAACACAGCTTTGCTCTTTTTCCCACCAAAAGAGTCTTGAACTTTGGAAGAATTCCCTGAAGCAACACCCAGGCCCTCCCTACTCTCCAAAACCTCACTACGACCAGAATCACCCTTCCCCTCTAAGAGAGACTTCTTCGCTGATTCGGCCTTCGCTTCTGGCTCGACCTTATCTTCCGGCTCTACCTTTACTTCCGATTCGGCCTTTACTTCCGATTCGGCCTTCACTTCCGGCTCTACCTTGGCTTCCGATTCGGCCTTCGCTTCCGATTCTACCTTCACTTCCGGTTCGGCCTTATCTTCCGACTCTACCTTCACTTCCAACTCGGCCTTTGCTTCCGACTCGGCCTTCGCTTCCGGTTCTTCCTTTACTTCCGATTCGGCCTTCACTTCCGGTTCGGCCTTCACTTCCGGTTTTTCCTTTGTTTCGGAGGTCTTGGAATCTTTACTTTCAAGGTTTGCCTTAACCTCTACGTTTGCCTTTGCTACCTCATCCTTTAATTTCTCTGGGTTTCTTTTTTTGTCCACTGCTTCGTCAGGCTTTGACTCTATCGCTTCGTCGGGCTTTGACTCTATCGCTTCGTCGGGCTTTGGCTCTACAGCTTCGTCAGGCTTTGGCTCTACAGCTTCGTCAGGCTTTGATTCCTGCTTCTTTTCAGCAGAAGAGTCTTCTTCCATTTTTGATTTCAATGCTATTTTTTGCTCTGGCGGCGAAGCATCTGATTGCTCGTCTTCCACCGAATGAGAAGTTGCAGTGCTGTCCTGGTCCTGACTATCTGTTGTGGTGGCAGAGACTTCCGATCCAGAGTCTGAGGGCCGCTTTACATTTGCACCACAGAAAGGGCACTCCATCTCAGGAACATCCTTTGTCGTGACAATTGGCATAAAGCAATTTTCACATTCAAATTCAAATTTTGGCATCAGCCCCTCTCCGTTGAGTCCCAGACATGTGTGGGATAAAGGTCTAAAGGCATTATACTTTGCTTGGTTCTTTCTATCATAGATCAGGCGTTCTCAGATCGCAAACGGGTAGCCGAAAGACAACGTAGCAATCCATGGTTTTTCGCAACGAAAAAAAGGAGGTTCAGGAGGAAAAAGAGGCTTTACAGGCATAGACGCTATGCGAAGAAGTTTTGCATCCAAAGCCAGACAAGAGCAGCCCATGCGCCGAGTGCGGAGCCAACATTGGACATAAATGCTACAAGTAAAACGCGGGTGAAGGGATTTTTGTAGACACCTTTAAAGTTTTTGACGTCCTTGGGAATTCGTTCACAGTCTTCCACAGTGGGCTTTCGCAGCCAGGCTTCGGTTAAGCCGACAGCCATCCCGGCTCCAATGGTGGGGTTGAGAGAAGTGATGGGAGAGGCGACAAACCCAACGGCAGCAGAGACCAACTTGCCTCCTGCGATAAGCGTGAGTAACGCACACATGATGGCGTTTGGGATAATCCAAGTAGCAATCATATCCCAGAGGTTGCGGTCGGCATTTTGTCGGTATCCCACATAGAACGCGGCCAGAACAAGCATGGGTACAAACCACTTTACGATCGAGCCCAAGCGACCTTTGGGTGGCATGACATTGAGTTCATCACGATCAATGGCGGTTCCAAATTTTTTGGTCATGCCTGCCACATGACCTGCTCCCACAACAGCCACAATGGTATGGCCCGGTGCTTCTTGAATACAGGAGATCAAATAGGAGTCACGCTCATCAATAAGAGGTATCTTTACAGAAGGCAATGCTTCTGCAAATTTCTCCATCATGTCAGAGAGTTCGCCTTTTTTCTTGATCTTCTCAATGTCTGCTTCGCTAATATCTTCACCCATAAAGAGACTTCCCACAAGGCCACCGAGAACAGAGATTTTGTCTCGGAAGGATAGACTCCTCCAGGTTCGCTTGAGGGTGATTTGGACGTCGCGATCGGCCAACACTAGCTCGGCATTGTGTTCCTTGGCCTTCTCGATCGCAGCCACCATCTCTGCACCAGGCTTAACTCCCAGCTTCTCTCCCATTCGTCGCTGCATTGAGCTAAGAGCGAGATGCGCCAGTAGGTAGAGCACTTTGCCTTGCTTGATCACGGAAAACACATCCAGTTTTTTCCAGACTTCTTCATCCGTAATAGCCTTGTATCGGGTCTCACAGAGTTCAATACAAACAGTGTCTGGTTGAACCGCGTCGATCACATCCTGAACTTCCTCCACACTTTTCTGCGAGATATGTGCCGTACCCACAATATAATACGTCTTCTCTCCATCCTCCAAGATCGTGACATTCTCTGAAAACTCCAAAGGAGATGATTGCTCTGTTCCAGAAGATTCCATCGCTGCAACTTCAACTCTCTCTTGTGGTGCTTGTTCTGTATCAGCTGCGGCAAGCACAGCAGCTTCGACTTCTGTAGAGGGGGATACTTTCGATGATTGAGACACAAGTCTCTCCTATTTGAACTTGACAAATACACTAAAGCTACTATTTCCATTGACACACTCCCCACAAGCTCTGACTCCACCTACAATTTCCGGCGGGCCCATGCTCGCGTAGAGACTTACCACAACGTTTTATGACAACAACACAGACATGTTGCTCTGAGGCAAAATAGAACGATCAGATAGGTTGATGGTGGATACTTGCACAAAGAGAGGGTGAGCCTAGATAGAGTTACTGCCACATGGCTGGTTGACATCCTCCCCCACTCAGTCCGGGCAAAAGCCCTGTAGATGCAGGAAGGAGATTTCTTCGTATGGCCTCTCATGCCCAAGAGGGGGTTGATATGCTTCACCCGCTTGACACACCCCACCCGTTACTTCCACATACCCCCTCACTCTGGCGAATGAGGCAGAGGAAAACAGCCAGCTTCAGACAGTCCAACCGAGAAGAAACTTGTTACTTGTTTTTACAAACGGGTCGCATTGTTGCTCGAATATTCCAGCTTACTCCAACGGCGAGAAGAATACCGTAATACGGAGCATCTGTCAAAGCAAAAGGGGAGGTCGCTCCAATCCGCTTCTCCACCCCTTCGCGGTAGATTCGAGGAGGAGTTTTGCCCGACATCCGAGAAACAGACTTAAAGAATGTTCGATTGTAGAGAAAGTGAGGCGTGTATTTGCCAACAGTGAAACCATGGTTAGATTTTGCCTGCAATGTTGGAATCCCAACTTGGAGGACAAAGCCATGTTTCACTACGAAAACTCTCCCCTCTGGAGCAGACATCCTACGCAAAGACGTAGACGACACTTCAATGTCCCCAGGCAGAAGATGTTTGGGGACCCTATCATAGAGCCACAAAAGCACTCTGTTGCGGAGCCGCAAAAGTACTCTTTTGTGGAGCCACAAGCTTCGCCCAAACCGGCCCCACAAGCTCCCCCCAAGCCCGCACCACAGGCT
>JALTMC010000861.1 GCA_027005175.1 Myxococcales bacterium | reverse complement strand
CCACATCGAATTTGCCGGTCCGCTAATCAATCACAACAGGCCTGATTCGCCTTTGAAATAATTGTTGAATTTTCTCGGCACTGAAAGACTGACCTTCTTTCATCAAGCCAGCCAAAGTAAGTACTTTTTTCTGACGATCGAGCTGTTTGTTGATCTCTTGTCTCTCTTTGAGACCAACAGCTGTCGAAGACACAATCACAGAACATACCAAACAAACTGCGGTACAGAAACCGAGAATGTAGCCAACGCTATTAGACGACATCGCGCGACAACCTCCGTTTGATATTTGCTTGTACAAAGAAATGATCAATGAAGGGAGCAAACATGTTCATGAACAAAATAGCGAGCATCATACCTTCGGGATAGGCAGGATTCACGACTCGAACCAAGATCACCATCACGCCGATAAAGAAGCCATACACCAGCTTCCCTCCGTTGGTGAAGGAAGAAGACACGGGGTCGGTCGCCATGAAAACAGTACCAAAGGCCCAACCTCCCAGCACGACGTGCCACATCGGATGGACGGCAAACATATGATTGGTGTCGGATGGCATGCCATAAAGCAAAAAGCCCATCAAGAACGTTCCCACAACAACGCCAAACATCGTTCGCCAGGAACCAACCTGTGTGAGAATGAGTATCGCAGCACCGATCAGGCAGGCGGCGACAGAGGTCTCTCCCATGGAGCCGGGGATCAACCCCCAAAAGGCATTCCACCAATCGGCACCGAAAACCGTACTGGCTCCCAAAGCCGCCGATTTGCTCGCAGCCGCTTTTCCCAACCAAGTGGCACCACTGACGACATCAGGTAACGTGCTAGCACCTTTGACAGCTGACATATTGGCAGCAATCCAGGGAGAGTCACCGGAGATTTGTGCCGGATAGGCAAAAAATAGGAACGCTCGACCTGTGAGTGCAGGATTGAGAACATTCATTCCAGTGCCACCAAAGATCTCTTTCCCAATAAACACACCAAACGCAATACCCAGCGCAACCTGCCACAAGGGAACCGTGGGGGGCAGTGTTAAAGGAAAGAGAAATCCTGTGACCAGAAAGCCTTCATTGACTTCGTGGTTTCGGATGACCGCAGTGAGAACTTCAATGACTCCACCAACAGCAAATGTCATGACGAAGATGGGTAGAAAGAAAAGCCCACCATAGACAACATTGGCCAAGAGATCGGCAGGATTATGAGCAAAGCCTAGTTGCAAAAAGAGCTTGGTTTGCCAAACATCCAAGGCAGAAGCACCAAGCTTGCTAATCGCAAGATTGGCTTGATAACCAGTATTGTACAATGCCACCAAAACACATGGAAGCAATGCAATGACCACTGTCACCATCATGCGCTTGAGGTCCAAGGCATCGCGAACATGAGTCGTGCCTTGGGTCACATCGCCTGGTGTAAACAGGACAGTGTCATGCATTTCATAAACGGGATAAAGCTTTTCAAGTTTCTCACCCTTCTTAAAGGGCTTCTCAAGCTTATCCAAAAGATTCCTAAGGAATTTCATAGAAAACCTCGCTAGCCGGAACTGTTGGGATCGGTCAACTTCGAAGCTTGCAAGGTCATCCTCGCATGCCTCTCCACTCAAGTCAGGGGAAGTTGACTAACCTTCCTGCCAGATCTCAGTGAGTACGGTGCGAAGTGCTTTG
Organism: Myxococcales bacterium; assembly: GCA_027005175.1. Classification (GTDB taxonomy): domain Bacteria; phylum Myxococcota_C; class UBA6777; order UBA6777; family UBA6777; genus M3003. The sequence continues at coordinate 827 of JALTMC010000861.1, read as the reverse complement.
CCATAGTCTTCTTTTCCAGGACTAACAAAAGAGCACAACGCAAGATCTTCTTCATGCAGTTCAAGACAGCCCAACTGCTCTGCACGCTCCAAGTCCGAAGACAGGATCGAACGCAGCAAAAATGTGGGCATGATGTCGAGAGGCATGACTTTTTCAAACATTCCAATGGGCACCATCGCACGATGAGAACCGTGGGTTGTCGTTGTAAACGCAAACTTCCTCGGTATCGGTAACCACCGCGACAAATAAGCACGCACAGTGGAGTACATGTTGTATCCAGGCATCAACCAACCCAAGAACCGACGCTCTCGATCCTCAGCGACACAAGAGAGTTGATGGTCGTAGCGATGCAAGAAAGAAAAAGCCCCTTCCGTTGCATTGTTACCAAAGATAACAGAACCCGAGATAATCCGATTCTCCCCCTCTTCCAGAGCGTGATTTGTCAGCTCGGTGGTAGAGGCACCAAGGCGGGTACGTACAAGGCCGGGCTCTTTGACCACAGGGCCTGCAATCGAGATCACACGCTCAACATTCAGCTTTCCTGTGCGAAAGAGATGTCCTATCGCAATCACGTCCTGGTAGTTTGCATGCCAAACCGTACGCTTCCGACTCGCAGGAGCAAGCGTATGAATATGTGTTCCAACAAGCCCTGAGGGGTGCGGCCCAACAAATATCTCTGTCTGTACACGGTCGATATCTCTAACATCCAGTGTCCAATCCGAGCCAACACAGAGATAGACAGGACCTTCCGTCAGGGTCGAAACGATACGCAGCCCATCCAGAAAGACCTCCTCCTGACCTTCCATCACCTTGGCCACCGCAGGAGC
>JALTMC010000860.1 GCA_027005175.1 Myxococcales bacterium | reverse complement strand
GGAACAACCGCTGTCGTTGTGCTGTGTTATCGGCGTTGGGCCTATGTCGCTCATGTTGGAGACAGTCGCCTCTATCTGCTGCGTGATGGATGCTTGCTTCAAGTGACAAAAGATCACTCGATGGTACAGCGTATGCTTGACGCTGGAGAACTCTCAGCCGAAGAGGCGGCTGGGCATCCGAAGGCTAATATTATCTCCCGTGTTGTGGGCCAGTTTCAGGATGTAGAGGTTGAATGTCAGCCGTATCCTTTGCGCCTGGCTCCTGGTGATCGGCTGCTGCTGTGCACTGATGGATTGTATCGTATGGTGGATGAAATGGACATCCTATACCAGTTGCGCGATGGAAAGACACCACAAGATATATGTAATGAACTGGTCTTACTCGCGAATCAAGCGGGTGGAAGAGACAATATTACGGTGCAAGTGGTTGATTGCCAGAAGTCCCTCTTGTTCTGTTGGTGGCTGGCCTTCGTTGTCTTTGCACTGTGCTTGTTGGGATTACTTTTTTGGGGGTGGTGGGGGACTTCGTTGTCCAGATTCCCTGTCTTTCAAACGATCGCCTCTTTTTTCTCTTGATGGGATGAACCTTCTCTTGATGGGATGAATCGATAGGTGCTTCCCCGGGTAAAGTGTTTTGTCGGTATTTTTCTCTCTTGTGTTCAAGCCTACTTGACGGTATTTGTTGGATCTGGTACTTACAAATCCGTTTCGTGCACTCACTATGATGTGTGTTATTAATGGGCTGTAGCTATACTTTGTTTTGTATAGATAAAACACTATGTTGTAACCAAATTGTACGACAGGAGAATGACAATGGGCAAGGGCGACAAGCGCACCAAACGTGGCAAGATTTTCAGTAAATCGTACGGAAAATTCCGTGCTCGCAAACCAAAGAACAAAATCACAACTCAAAATCCCCCCACTGCGACGGCTTCCTCCGACAACTAGTCTACGATAGGTCCGTCTTCCCACTCTCTGAGGCGTAGGACGTCTCGTTCTCTGAATCTCCTCCCCCTTGTCTTTCTGTTTCTCTCTTTCTCCAAATCGTTGCGAGGTTGTCAGGGTTTCCTCTCCAACATTTCTCTTGTGGTAGATAGCCTCTTTTTTTCCCTAGCTATCAAGTTATCATTGGATCGGTCGTTATTCTTTAGAGAAGGCTGAAGCAGTTTGAAACTGTCTCGAAAACTCCATGGATGGAACAGCTTTTGAAGAAGAGAAATGATAAAAAATGCTTCTATCACTACGGGGTAACTGCGGATCATGAGGAAACACTTTCAACAAATAGCCTTGGGCTGGATGACAGGATTGGCCATACTGCTGGGAAGCACCGTTGCTGATGCCGCTTATGACAGTATGATTACCTTTGGAGTGGGTATTCACTCGGGTTATTTTTATGGTGGAAGTGCTGCCAAAGGAGGTGACCATCGTGCAGTATACGGCTTAAATCTTCGGCTTCGAGCCCTCCGCTTTCTTGGTGTGTCCATGGCTTACGACTTGAATAACAAAGAGTCTGTTGTATCGGAAGTCAATCTACCTTATCCCACCATACAGTTTGCCACACATATCTACTTTCTTCATGTCAACCGAGTGACTGTCAATGCGCTCGTTGGATTGGGCCTCAACCTCGGCGATAACAACGGTAGCGTCTTGAGTTCGTATATCTTGGGAGGGGAGATCGCTGTCAAAGTGCACAAGCATGTGGAAGTGAATGCAGGGTTTCGTTTTTATCTTCGCTCTTGGGAACAAGTCATGAATCAAAGATTTCCCAACGCCTCTGGTACTCCTGGTGCCATCACTATCGATGATAGCTCCGACTTAAAAGGGCTTGACGGAAGCACCATCGTCAACGACATCTTTGATTTTCGTAACTTTCAAGTGCTCGTTTCTGTACGAGCCTATATCTAAAACTCGTTTCTGTACGAGCTTATATCGAAAGCTCGGTTGGTTATAACAGTCTATTTTTAACACAGAAGGACAGGAGGTGCCAGGCACAAACAAGCTTTTGAGGTACATGGTTACCGATTCTTGGAGAGGTCCCTCGGGGCTTCGATTCTTTGCTCTTTTTGCTACACAAATGAACGGAACTCTCTCCAGGTAGGACACCGAGGAGAGAGTTCTTTTTTTAGTCTATCCCTACCCTTCTTTCCCTTGAACTTCTTGCTCCTATTTCCATAGGAAACTATATCATGGAGCACATACACATCCAAGGAAGAAGCGAATAAGCCGACCGTATCGGTATTTCCATAGGAAACTATATCACGGAGCACATACACAGTTTGACCTTCTTTTCCTTGAACTTCTTGCTCCTATTTCCATTTCTTTTGGGGTGGTATATAGTTGTATTCAGTTTTGTGTAAAGACGTTAGGTAAAGGGATGTGGTCATGTGGTCTCGTTGGAAGTTAAATGGCGTAGAGATAGGTACGGTGCGACGGATATTCTGGATAGGTAGTCTTTTTGCTCTTCTCTCAAGTGCGAGCTT
>JALTMC010000859.1 GCA_027005175.1 Myxococcales bacterium | reverse complement strand
CTTAATCTCTCTATAGGAATGGCGACCCAACAAGTGGGACAAATACGTTAGGGAAAAACCCAAACGCACTCTCCAATCACAAACCATCCTTAATCTCTCTATAGGAATGGTGACCCAACAAGTGATACGCTTTGGGGATGATGTCAGGTCCAGGTCTGCTACCTTAATCTCTCTATAGGAGTGGTGCCCCAACAAGTGGAACAAATACGTTAGGGAAAAAACCCAAATGTACGCTCAGACGCGATTGGATCTATTCAAGTGATTAAATCGCTGTTCCTACGTTACCGCCCGTCATCATCATTCCGAGTTCTGTTTCATCGGTATGTTCAGGGTTGCGAACCCCTACGATTTCACCTTCGTAAAGGACCGCGATTCGGTCGCAGAGAGCGAGGAGTTCAGGTAGCTCAGAAGAAAACAAAAGGATGGCTGCGCCAGCGTCACGACGTTGAAGCAGTTGGGTGTGTATCGCTTCGATAGCTCCCACATCCACCCCTCGGGTGGGGTGAGCTACAATATAGGCTTGTGTCTTTGGGCGAGTGAGTTCGCGGGCCACAACAACTTTTTGCTGGTTGCCTCCCGACAAAGAGCGTACGAGTAAGTCAGGATCTCCCGGCTCGATCTCAAACTGTTCTATGGCCTCGATGGTCTTTGTACACAAAGCATCCTGATCGATCCACCAAGCACCTTGGGAAAATCCTTCTTCGTGATGCCGACCGAGAAGAAAGTTCTCAGTGATCGGAAGGTCAAGGACCAAGCCTTGTTGTTGGCGATCCTGTGGGATATGCGCCAGGCCCGCTGCAAAACGTTGCCTGACGGTCCTATCATCCATCGTGATACCACCCAGAGTGATGTGTCCAGAGGTCACAGACCGAAGGCCAGTAATGGCCTCAATCAGCTCGCTCTGCCCGTTACCTTCGACACCTGCGACACCCAAGATCTCACCTTGATGCAGTTGGAAAGAGAGATGGCGAATGGCCGGTAGTTTTCGGTTGTCGAGAACAGGCAGATCATCCACGGTGAGTACGACTTTAGCATTCGACTCAGCCACAGTGCTGGCATCACGAGTCACAGTTGCAGGAGGCCGCCCCACCATCAAAGCAGCGAGTTCTTCTTCACTGTGTTCCTCCACAGGTATATCGGCAATTTTTGCACCTTTACGCAGAACGACAACACGATGAGCCAACGCTTTAACTTCGCGTAGTTTGTGCGAAATGAATAAGATGGTCAGACCTTTTGCAACCAGAGAGCGCAACGTTTCAAAGAGTTCGTCTGTCTCTTGTGGTGTCAGAACTGCTGTGGGTTCATCAAGAATAAGAAGGTCGATATCACGATAGAGAGCCTTGAGAATTTCGACACGCTGTTGTTCTCCCACAGAGAGATCGTCCACAACCGCATCAGGATCAACGTGAAGTCCATACTCTTCTGAGATAGCTCTCACTCTTTGTCGAGCTTGTTTTAGATCGATTTGCCCCTTAGCTACGGGCTCTTGTCCCAAGACAATATTTTCACACACTCGAAACCTTGGGATCAACATAAAGTGTTGATGCACCATACCGATCCCCTGATGCATTGCGTCAGCCGAGGACCGAAAACGCATCTCCTTCCCTTTCCAAAAGAGCTTCCCTTCTGTGGGTTGAAGCATTCCAAAGGCGACCTTCATCAAGGTAGACTTACCCGCTCCATTTTCCCCCAGCAAAGCACAAACTTCACCGGGCTGAACAGAGAGGTCGATGTCTTGATTGGCAACAACCCCACCGGGGAAACGACAGGTGATACCACGCAACTCGAACAAGCTAGGTGAAGTTGTCATCGCTTTTTAACATCTTTGAGCAGAAAAGGTACTGTGATCGTCCCCAGAATAATCGCAGATTTCTTTTGCTGTAAGATCGTTTTAAAGTTTGCGGGCAGTCGCTTCAAGCTATACCGACAATCAGTAACTCCCACTCCATCTTCGGCCAGGCCAAAACGGTACAAGCGCCCTTCGAGCCGCCCCAACAAGAGATTCTTGATCGATTCAAAGACAGAGACATCCACCCGTTTGACCATCGATGTCAGAACCGATCCTTTTGCCAAACCATCCTGGTTGCCATCCACACCAATGATATAGCGGCGTTTTTCGATCTGAGGATGCTGACGATTCCACTCGCGAGCTGCTTTGATGGCTCCAAGCCCCGAAGAACCCGAAGCATGGAAGAGTATGTCAGCCCCCTGGCCAAACTGCGTTGTTGCGAGCTTATGTCCTCCTGCTGGATCGTGAAACGCTTTGGGGGAAGCCCCCAAATAACCAGAGAGAACACGAACTCCTTTCTTTGTGTCATAAACACCTTGTGTAAAGCCCGCTTCAAACTTGCGAATGAGAGGTATACTCATCCCACCCAAAAAACCAACCACGTTTGTTTTGGTTGCCAAAGCGGCGAGAACACCCGCAAGATAAGAGCCTTCATGCTCTTGAAACACAAGAGAGGTTACATTGGGCAAGGAC
>JALTMC010000858.1 GCA_027005175.1 Myxococcales bacterium | reverse complement strand
ACGTTTCACTTTACCTTTCACACGACGAACATTCATAACATGAACTTCACTCACTGTAAGTCTGAGACCTTCTACAGTGATGCTCCCTCGGGTAGCACGCGAAAAAGAAGCATTCGCAAAAGACGGAAGTAGCAAGAATACGGAGCAATACAGAGCACACAGCATGTTTCGTGTCATCAATCTCTCCAAGCCTATCTGATATCTGTCCAGTTCAAAAAAAACGAGCAACAAAGGCTAGCCTGGACTATCAACGATCGTATTCCAAGAAAGATCTGATATCTTTCTTGGTCAGAGAAGTAAACGTGCTACTTCATTGCAAACTGTGTAGTGAGATGAAGTTGGACATCAGTCCATGTTTTTGACTTTCCATCTTTGCCACGATGCAAACCTTTGCAGGCTTTTTCAATCGAAGCAAAAGGTCCTTTCAGCCCAAACTTGACCATATCAATGGTAGCGTTGGCTTCCAGTTTACCAGCTGCGCTCAAGGTGTAATCAAAGACAACGGTCTTGGTCAACTTGTGGATCGAAAGCTCAACATGCAACTTTCCTTTGTTCTTACCCTCAACCTTAACAACCTTTGCATTGATTGTTGGTCCACCCATAAACTTCTTAAAAAAGTTTGTGGCGATATTTAAATCTCGCGCGGGCTTTCCTGTTTTTACAGAAGCAGAATCCACACGCAGACTGAAAGCTTTCAAGAGCGCATGGGCTGTTTTTCCCTGGGTCGCGCCTGTTGCAGAGAATGTTGCAAAGTATCCCTTAACTGCTGCTTTCCGGGTGTACTTGTAAGCTGTCCATCCCACCTTGGTCGCCTTGGGATCAAATGTAACAGTCTTACCTTTGGTAGCACTTCCTCGCTTCAGTGCTTTTCTACTGGCGGGAGAGGTCTTCCCTGAAGCAGACTTTTTACCTTTTTTACAGGCCAGAGAACCAAAAGCAAAGGTACTCAACACAACCAAAACAAATAACCGTTTCATCATGAATCTCCTGACACAGTGATGTTCTGAAAATAAGATAGAATATCGAAAAGGAACGATACATCTTATACCAGAGAGTGCCATTGCGATTCAACTGTCCAGAAGGTTGTTTCTCTTATCAATGGTCCAAAGAGATTGTTTCCAGAGAATAAGTGGAGGAGAAGGGGAAGGAGGAGAATAAGTGGAGGAGGAGAAGTGAAGGAGAAGCAAATCTAGAACTTGATACTCAGTTTGCTCGCTTTGCCAGCTGCCACCTTGACAGTGAAGGTCTTTGTACCAAGCTTCTCGTGCCAAGCAACAACCTTATACAAGCCTGCTGGAACATTGCTAAGATTGAATGCACCGCTCTTGCTTGTGACAGCATAATAAGGATGATTAAAGACATGGATATAAGATTTCATCCATGTGTGACCCACATCGCAGTTGAGGTGATAAACGCCGACTTTTTTTTTCAACTTCTTGCGAATTTTTTGGCCTTTTTTGGGCATGGCGGCACCGATATCGAGGTAGACGGTCAACCATTTTGTCACAGTAGCTGAGACATAAAGAGCAGCTTGCATTAAGAAAAAAGTATTGTTTACAACAGGATCAAATTTGGGTTTTCCAGGAGGCTTTGCTCCCAGCTTTGTGAAGAGATAAGCAAAGCGAAGATCCCCTCCAAGAGCCAACCAGTCTGTCACTTGAGGCGTAAATGGAGTCCGCGCCAACCAGCCCTTCAGTTTGGTATCAAGAGGCAGATCGTGAAGCTCAAACACCTCTCGCCCGTACCGGTTTCTCATAGCACCACCCGTGGGATTCACATGACACATCGTACACCGAGCACCTACTCGAAGAGCAAAGCGTGGCTCTGCGATAGCTTCGCCCGACTTCGAGGTCTCATCTCCCAATCCACCGAGCAATGCAATAAAACCCACCACAGCAACAAGGGTACCTCGCAGGCACCACCGCAACACACAACGAATGCGCAACATCAGCTACTACTCCTTCACTACCACGATATACGTACGGTTCATTTGATTTTTGTGATTGTCACAGAAATACTCAATTCGACCCAGAATCGTGACCTTTGCAGGGAGTTTTCCGGCGGTTTGCGCTGCTGTAATTGCATCATCAGCACGCTTTTTGTCACTGCTTGGAATATCTTTGAGAATTTTATTGGTTTTGGCTTTCTCCAGATCAGCCTGCGTCAGAGAGTAGGTCCATTCCGTGTTGCTAATCACTGCGGGGCTGCGAAAGATACGCCGATCGGGAGGTAACTTGTTGCGAAAACTACCTTGCTCTAGCACATGAAAGTTAGCATCCTCATTGGTCCACTTAATGCTATCACCCACTCGAATCGCCGTATGTCTTTTACTGCCGAGGCATGAGCTTCCTTTTTCATCACAAAAAGCGATCCCCTTCATCACAACAATTTGTGTTTGTGATGGCAGAGAAGATGCACTCTCACCACTTGCACTCGTGTCCGGAGTCGGTGGAGCCCCACTATCACGAGGAGCGAAAAGAGGATTGGG
>JALTMC010000857.1 GCA_027005175.1 Myxococcales bacterium | reverse complement strand
TGGTGGCTGCATGCGCCCTAGCGCACAACACAACAACAATCTATAGGATATTCCAACTCATAGAGAACGTGGAGCTTAGACTCACGGGCCACTTGAAGTACAGACTGGACTGTGAACTTCGAACAGGGTCTACTTCCATCAGGAGCAAGCAAAAACATACTCCCTCTTCGCCCACACGACAACCCATTTCTTAATTCTTGGCCACATATACGACCTTCACCTTAGAGCCTGGTTGCAGTGCGTCTTGTGCTGAGCCACTCAACCGCAGACGCGATTTGGACTTTGACGAGGTTGGCGGAAATAAAACCCACCCGTCTCCATAGCACTTTGAATCTGGACCACAAATACGATTCTTTCCACTCGCTTCACACTGAGCATCAGCAGTGCAACTGATCGTTGTCGGTTGGGCTTGCAGGATCTTGAGGGGCTCCTGGTTGGGCCGCACAATCTGTACCAATACACTCTCTGTCCCAGAGGGATTGCGAGTCAGCGTGATAAAGCGAATCGACTTGACAATCAAACCCGCAAAATCTAAGAGAGCCTGCTTGAAGTCTTTGTCCTTGCCACAGATAGGGAACCATTGGTCCTTACCACCAAACTTCTTAATCACATCAAACAAACGGAACCCTGGAGCCACCGTCAAGGTTGTACCCTTCTCCGTGACTTCACAACCACCACACCTCGTGGTCTTGGGATCCAAAAACTCACAACGATGCTTGGCACTACCCACAAAACATTCAATATTCTTCTTGCAACCCGTTTTCGGATCAACCAGCTTTGTCTTTGCTGCATCCTTGTAAACCAGAGGGTTTCCAATAATACCTGAGACAACAACAGTGCGGTTCAATTTGTTCAAAAACTCGATGTATTTCGAAGTCGAGATCAGATTCTCCATCTGGCCACGCACAGGCTGTCCGCTGTTGTCCAACAGAGGCTTGCCATCGAAGTCTTTAAGGATCTCACTGTTGGGCTTGCGACAGACCTCAGAGTCCACTTCATTCTCTTTAATTTGGCCATTGTTGGTGCAATCGTCCTCATCACCCACAAAGATAACAGCCAAAGTCGAGTTGGGACGCAGAAACCCTTCATTCGGTTTCCCTTTGCCTATCATCTCAGGAGATAGCGCGGCTTTCATCGCCCCCAGAGCTTTTTCATACGAAGTCCCTGTGGTACCCACAATGATGTTCTTTTGAAAGGCTGATACAACCACCGCTTTACTCAAGGTTCGACCGTTGATAATCTTGGGTGAACCCTGCAATCGGCCCTGTTGAGAGGGATCTGCCATGTCGGTCGTGATCACACCGATCTGATAATCGTTAATGTCTTGGCTGACGAGTTCGGTAATAAAGGCACTAAAAACACTCTTCAGTTTGGCTTGCTCCTCCTCCATCGACCCGGAGTTGTCCACAACAAACAAGATGTCGACAGCATCGGAAGTTCCTTGTGATTTAACATCCGTCACTTCCGTGTAGTTGCGTGCGACCAGTCTCTCCAACGGATAATCGTTACAACCGGACACAAGCCAGGGCACAGAGACTATCGAGAGGAACAACAGAGCCCACCCAAACCGTCGCCGCGATCTGGGCTTCGGTCTTTGGCATTGAGGCTGATGTTTTTGCTCCATATTTGGCTCCTTCGTCAAACCATTGCGGGACACAAACAAACCCGATCTGCGAGAGATACGGGGATGTTAGAACGCGAGAGGACAGGCACGTTCAACAACATGCACACTCTCCCCATGCTAGTCGGCCCCCATTCTAAACCATTCAAAACCAATTGACAAGCGGCTCTCTCTCCCATCACCTGAGGAAGAAATATCGACTTTCTCTCTCTTGACGAGACAACAGACACTGCTTATCGTAGCCGCCATTCTGTAAAAGAGATAGCAGAGAATCACCCAAATGCAGTACATAAAATATCCCTAAAAAACCAGAGCACAAACTCTTGAGCCACAGGGAATCGGAGAGAGAATGACCGTCGCTGTTCTTGTGGGAAGTGCCTTTGCATCCCCTCAACTCAAAGGAAAGATACTATCACCAGAAGTCATAGAGACCCACAGGGGTGACGTCACCTTGTATCGCTATCCGTGTGATTCACACGCTGCCTATGTTCTTTTTCGGCACAACCTACCTCATCGTTTCTTGCCCCATCAAATTCCTTACCGGGCTCACACAGAAGCCTTACAGCGAGTGGGCTGCCAGGCTCTCTTGGTGACAAGTTCTGTAGGAGTGTTGGTGCCTGAGCTTCCACTGTTTGAACCACTGCTTGTCAGTGATCTTCTGATGCCGGACAATCGACTCCCTGACGGCAGCACCTGTAGCATGTTCCAAGAGCCCAGCCTCAACCACGGACACCTTGTGCTTGATGAGGGTCTCTTCTCCAAAGCACTTCATCAGCAACTTCGACAGATGGCGCAAGCGCGACAAACTCCCATCGGAGGAGAGGCGGTGTTTGCTTATGTGGGTGGGCCGCGCACCAAGACAGGTGCT
>JALTMC010000856.1:405-9752 GCA_027005175.1 Myxococcales bacterium | reverse complement strand
GCTTCGATGGCAGAAAAACCATCGTTGCTGATCGTTTCAAATCCGCCTGCTGCAAAAAAACGTTGGGCAAATCCTGCTCGGGCTTTGTGAGACAAGAGAGGACCAAGGTTGGCTAGAAAGACTTGTGGTCTGCGCTTATATTTAGCCAGAAATGCATCGCTTGCATCACGCAAAGCTTCCCACGATTCAGACCATCGAAACAGCGCAAGAGCCTGACCTTCTATGGCGACGGCGTCGGGATGCAAGGCAGTAAACAAGCTTTGGATCGTCGCCCCCTGTAGCGCCCATGCCAGCAGCATTTCGACTCGTTCGTTGGTACCCGTCAATGAACTCATCGCGGCAGCGAGACCCGGAGGAGCCTCGGGAGAGAGAAAGGAGGGGGTCCTCACAGACTCACGCTCCAAGACCTCTTCCTCCAGATTCGCAAACTCACTAACACCGAGTATCGGTTCTTTGCGCGAAGAGGATGCCTTCCTTTTTTCTGCAACTGTCGAAGCAATCGACTCCGCGATAAAGCCAGAAGCGAGGGCTTCAGTCATCCCTCCCTGCTCTTCTATTTGCCGAAACAAAGTCCACGCCGCGCGAGCCAGTTGCTCCGTCATAGTTTCGATGTACCAGGAGCCACCGGCAGGATCGACAACCTTCCCGACATGGGCTTCTCGCTCTAAAATCAACTGTGTGTGGGATGCCATTCGACGCGCCAGCCCATCTGGCACGCCAAGAACCCGGTCAAAAGGCATTAACGTAATCGCGTCTGCACCAGCGACCACGGCAGAAAATCCCTCTGTTGTATTTCGCAGTAAGTTGATCCAAGGGTCTCGCTTGGAAGCCGTCACCAGGGAAGTGCAAGCATGGAGAAAGAGTTCCTGATTCTCTTCTCTGGCTCCACATGCTTTCAAGACCTTCGCCCACAACAGTCGCATCGCTCTCAACGTTGCAACAGAGAGAAAGAGATCTCGACCAAGACCGAGTTGCACAAATGTCCGTGGAGCGACATGCTCGATGGACAACCCATATTTCTCAAGCTCACGAAAGGAAGAGACAGCGGTTGCGAGAACACAGGCCATCTCCTGAACCGCATGAGCCCCTGCGTTATGATAAGGTAGACCCGAGCAGCATAAGACTTGGAGTTGAGGAGCATGTTGAGAGGTCCAGGAGAGGGTCTCTGCAACATCCTTCCACAGCGACTCCCAACGATCCTCTACGTGGCCACAAGAGGCCATCGTTCCGATCGGATCAGCGTAAACACCACCCTGCAAAGAGCGAGTCGAGACACCGCGCTTTCGAGCCAATCCAAGCAGTGTCGCCAGAGCAGGTAGCAGGTGGGTTCCTGCCGCGATACTCACGGGCGTCTCTTTGAGATCGACAAACTTCAGCACAGTCTCCCATGTTTTCAGTGTATGGATCGAAAGTCCAGGTTCAACAGAGCCCTGTGAATATTGTGGGGCGAGCCACAACGAAGACACACCACGCCGCAAATCGTCTTTAATCGCATCCGAGACTTGTTTCGGTGAGCCACAGTCGTATCCTTGTCGGATATCCCACCCAGACTGTCGCCGCTGAAAGAAGGCGCGGGCCTCAACCTCTGTCTCCGTATAAAGAGGCTTTCGGCGCAGACCTTCGTAAAGAACCTGATGAAGTGATTCTGACTTCCTACCCTGTAACGTCTTTTCAACAGCTTCTTCCCAATCTTCCTGGGTTGGCTCTATAAAGTATTGTTGCAAATCCAGTTGCTTGTCGTCCATATCGGTATCCATTTTCAGACCATTTCAAGAAGATAACCTATCCGATATCCATTTCAGACCATTTCAAGAAGATAACCTATCCGGTATCCATTTCAGACCATTTCAAAAAGATAAACGGGTGGACGAGACAGCTTCAAGGAAGCTTGTCTCGCAAAGTCCTACCTTTGGGAATGAACTCTTGCAAGGTCCTACTCTCGAAAGCAAATCAATCGAAATCGTCGTCATCATCGTCGAGTAGTTCGAGAGCACGGCGCAGGCTCTCCCACATTCGATTCAGGGCGCGAGCCAGTTGACCCACTTCATCTGTGGAGGTGATGGGGATAGCCTCTGTGCTTTGTCCAAGGGACATTTGCTCGGTCAATTCCGTCAGTTTTCGCAATCGACGAACCAGTCGATTGGAGAAGAAGAAGCCCAACAAAAGCCCAAACATAAGAAGAACAGAACTGTTCACCAACAACGGTGTGATTTTGGCGCGTAGTTCGGCCTGATACGTTGTTAGCTTTGTGTCAACACTTAAAACGCCTGAGAGCTTTCCTTTTGAATTAAGAATCGGAGCATACGCGGTGATCCACCAGCCGTTAGCTGAACGATAAATCCCAGTGTATCCAGTCTTGTGAAGCTTGGAGACCTTATTGTACGTCGGTCGAACCAAGGCAGGCAGTGTATAGCTATCACCCACAAAAGGCGTTTCGTTGCTCATCACAACGTACTTGAGAGCGCGTTTTTCACTGATTCTCCGCAGAGTATAAACATCGGTCTCCAGATGGTTTGCGGTTCGAATCTTCCGTAAAATGGCACGCAGTTTGAGAAAGGCAGGTTTCTTGGCATCTTCCTCCCGACGAACCTTGTCATGAAGATCGCCATCGATCATTAAAGCAGCCGTAGCTGCGATCCCCTCCAACCGCACCCCTACAGACTCCTGTAACGCCTCTGATGCATTGCGATATGCGAGATAGATGCTAGAGCCGGCAGTGAGCAATACTACAAACACCACCATTAAAATAATTTTGGTGCTGAGTCCCATATTTTTGAACATCGAGATTTACTCCTTCAACTCTGTAAGTAGGCGGGTTGCTGCTTTTCGAAAGGTCTCTTGTTGGGCGTCGTCGAGTTGCGCAGAGAGTCGTGCGATCCACTCTTCGGCTTTGGCTACCGGAAAGCGTTTGCGGGAAAAGCCCATGGCCTGAGCCTCTTTTTTCACAGCAACTTTGGCAATCGGCCCGATTTGCTTGGCCAGCTCTAACTGCAATTGTTTCACAAAGTCAATCGAAAGAATCGGACCTTCGGGAATACCGGCCATCGAAAGTTGAGAAGAAGAGATGCTCGCCCCAACAGGTGAAGGGGTTGACGAGACACTGGGAGGAGAAGAAACTCCCATGGAGAGGCTACTGTTCGAGAATGGTGTTGGAGTCACACCTGGAGGTTGAGACATGCCGGGGAGTTCTGAAAGAATCGCTGTGATACTTTGAAGCAGAGTCGCACAATCTGGAAAGCGTTCTGCGGGTTTTTTTGCGGTCATGACATTGAGCATGGCAACAACAGACTCTGGTAACTCAGGCACAATCTGGCGTGGATCGGGAAGAGGGTCGTTGTGCTGTTTCATGAGGAGAGAGAGCATATTGTCAGCCACAAAAGGTCGCTTTCCAACAAGAAGTTGGTACAGGACAATGCCCAAAGAGTAGATATCACTGCGTCCATCAACAGGTGATGCAGTGGCTTGTTCGGGTGAAAGATACGAAGGTGTCCCCAACAAAGACCGAGCCTGAGTGAGCTGATGCTCCTCCTCCCCGGCATCAAATCTGCGCACCAGTCCAAAGTCTGTCAAAGTGATATGATTGTCGGCATCAATCATCAGGTTGGAGGGTTTGATATCACGATGAATCATCCCTGCGTGATGGGCAACATGGAGTCCTTGTGCGGCTTGACTGATCACATGCAAAGCAAAGGGCAAGGAATAACGTTTGTGACGTTTAAGATGTGTTGTGAGAGTCTCCCCTTCCAGGTACTCCATGACAATATAAAAGATCGAGTCTGGGGTCATCCCCGCATCAAACACCTGTACAATATAAGGGCTTTTCAATCGGGCAATCGCCAGTGCTTCTCGGCGAAATCGCTCAATCGCAGTATTGTCTCCCACCAGCCCAGGCAACATCACTTTGACAGCAACTTTTCGGTCAAGAGAGGCCTGATACCCCGCAAACACCGCACCCATTCCACCACGACCGATTTCGTTGTGAATCTCCACAGAACCGATTTTCCGCCCTAGCAAGCTGTTGAGTAGGCGAGCAGCAGAGTCCTCGGAATGCCCACTTACGGAAGGTTGGCTCGAAGCAACAAAAGGTTGGCCCGCAGAGGAGTTGGAGGCTGTTGAAGGCCCTTGCCCTCTCTCATGAGAGGAGGCTAATGATGAAGAATGTATCGATCCTGTTTCTGCATGTGACAATGCAAGATCGGAACTTGAAGAGGGAGAGAGGGGAGCGACCTGGTCAAGGATTTCAAGAATACTCTGAACTTGAATAGGTTTGTTCAACACATAGCCATCGCCTCGTTGCCGCAACACATTTCCAACAGAAACTTCAGCAGGACCTGCCAAAAAGATACGAGGGACAACGACAAGGTGTGGGCTATCTCCAACCCACTGATAAAAAGAGGAGAACGCATCACCCAAACTATTCAGGTCAAAGACAAAGACATCGCACTTCACATTTTCTAGAAGCTCGCGAGCCCTATCGAATTGCTCACAAACAAAAACCCTATAGCCATATTGCTCAAGCTGAGACTTCAGAAAATCTGATGCCTGCAGACGAGCTGTCAATATCAGTACGGTACTCATCAATAACCTTCAGTCCCAATAGAGCCCAAAATAGAGCCTCCTTGTTAACGCCTCCTTACTGACGCCTCCTTACTGACGCCTCCTTACTGACGCCTCCTTACTGACGCCTCCTTACTGACGCCTCCTTACTGACGCCTCCTTGTTGGGTTGAATGCGCTCCCACACGTCTAGGCTACGACAATCATCTTATTTCTTTTCTGTACAATCCAGAGGAGACAATCCAAAGACCTTAACAAAGAGCTATCATACCGTCAAGACAATAGACATGTCACTGCGAAGTGCCGAACACAGAACCGGGTTATTGGCCGCTTGAAGCATTCCCTCAAGGGATGCAGTGCCAAAGCAGCAGTTGTTGATCTTGTCCCGTTGTTGCAAAGAGATCACCGGCTCTTCCCCAAACAATGTTGGTCACAGCCTTGGTATGTTTCCCTGTAGAAGAGACAAGGTTACGTAGGAAGGAAGGTGCGAGTTTCCCTTGTGCATCATACACCGTGAAGAGTCGAAGCAGCCCTTGCTCTGTCCCCACCAGAAGGAATTTCCCACCGGGGTGAAAGGCTGCGCTGGTAGCATTGGAAGCTAGATGTTGTATCACCCCGACCATCTTACCTCGTACCGCATCCCAAAGATTGACACGTTTCTCGCCAACAGTCATCGCAAGCCAGGGCTGGTAAGGGTGCCAGGAAAAACTCGTAACCAGGCTTGTTGGAGTCGGAGGCTGCACCAACGCTTTGGGTGTTATGGTAAAAGCTGGTGGGTTTGTGCGATTTTGAACAAAGTCAACCTTCCAAATCTGTACTGCTTTGGATGCCAGGGAAACAGCGAGGTATTGACCATCAGGACTCCAGACCATTTTAACGACGTTTGATGTATGCTTCATCGTCGCTTCAAGCTGATTAAGAGGCTTGGGATACACACTCCAAAGCGTAATGTCCTTTCCTTCGATCAGTGCCATCGTATAGTTTGAAGGATTGTACGCAATTCCTGTCAGTGGACTCGGACGTACGGGAAACGTTGGCATGAGACGCTCAAGCAGCGCACCAAAAGAGAGAAGCCCCGTGTTATGCGTAACCCCCCACAAGACAGTACGAATCCCATCCAATTGTGGAAAGAAACTCACTCCAGAAATAGAAGACTTATGATTCCGCGAAGCTTGTTCTTTTCCAGAAGAGGCATCCCACAGTATTGCTTTCGGGTCCTTCGCATGAGACAACAAATAAGTCGATGTAGGGTCGAACTCAATCCCCAGAGTCTCCCTTTTATGTCCTGCTGTGGGAGAGAATAGCAGTTGGGCTGTCATTGTAGAGTTGGCGAGTTCAAAGCACGTGGAGGCACAACTCCAAACACGGACATCGCTGTTCGCTCCTCCGGTCGAGATCAAGGTTCGACCGTCGCGATTCAACGCAAAAGAGAAAACACTCCATCGATGGGCTGTGGCTTGGTCTAGATAGGTGCCCGTGTTGACATCCCACATTCGCACTCCAAGATCACTGTCTGTGGATGAAAATAGGATATCTCCCTGACGGCGAAACAGAACAGCTCGACCCCCCCCCCAAGAGGGGTTGTTATGGTCCTTACTTTCTGCCACGTCTTTGTATTCCATAAATGGATCTTACCATCGTCACCTCCTGACGCAAGCAAGTCTCCTTTTTCACGCACAGCGATCGAGACACCATAAGCATTCTTCAAAAACGGCGTATGACTCTGTACAATCGTCTTCAACAAGTTATTTGTTTGAGCATCCCAGATCTTGATAACACCGTCATATCCGGACGATGCAAACCACCTGCCCTTAGGGTCGAAAACGACACCTCTCACACCCCCTCTATGTGTGATGAAAGCTTTCGACATACGATTTTTCCCAGAGGTAGCACTCCAACGCATCACAATGCCATTGATTCCTAAATTGCTATACTGTTTTTTGGGAACAACTTTTTGTCCTAAAGCAGCGAGAAGATCGGAAGAGTTGGGGTGAAAGGCAAGACGGATAACGCCAAGGTAATTCACCTGAGCTCCATACAAGAAAGGACGATGGGACATCGTATGCAACAATCGCCCTGTTGCAACCTCCCAAATCGTTACGGTGAGATCATCCGACCCTGTCGCAACAAGCTTGCCATCTGCGCTAAAAGCGGCACATCGAACAGATCGCGCATGAGCTATTCAACCTTACCATCGCAGTTGTTATCGACCTTGTCACAACGTTCGGAGCGTGGAACGATCTGCCCAAGACAAGCTGACCAGCGACTGTTGGCCAGACAACTTTTTGTACCCGTGCGACAAATCCCCTTGCCAGCAGAGCCGCTGGGACCCTCATAACAAGTCTCTTGTGTTCCAGGTTTACAGTTTCTCTCCTGGCAAATGCCCTGGTAACAAAAGATAGCAGGAGCCATAACCTTGCAATCTTTGGCATCTTGACAGGCTCTCGGAACCTTTTGCAAGCAACCACACGCGAGAAGCCAGCATCCCACAAATACAACAAGAGACCCAGTCCGTTCGATCATATAGGTTTGCTTATCCATCTATCGTTTCAACCAGTAACACAGAGACACAATGATGCAGCAACACTTATCCGAAAGCAAGACCATGTCAGAGGAAGACAGGTCTCAAGCAAAAAGAAACAAGCCCTCAATGACGCGCTAGAATAAGCTCCACAAGTCCCCCAATAACTCCCAGGACTGGCGAAATTCGTCCGAAAGGAACTCCGCGCCAGTGTTGGGGGGGCACACAAGAGAAATCACCTCATCTCCAAGAGAGAATCGAAGCGCACAAGCGTGTAGATACGTTCGCTCTTCCAGCTTTGCCTCCTCGCGGGAGCCATACACGGGATCGCCAAGGACAGGGGAGCCCAGGCTCTTCATAGCCACACGCAATTGATGCGTTCGACCGGTTTCAAGCTTCAAGCAAAACAAGCGTAAGCCGGGGCGACGTCCGGGTATGGCTCGGGTAACAAAGCGCGTCACCGCAGGGTTTTCGTGCGTTCGAGTGAGTTTCCAAGTTCCACGTCGGCTCCGGGCCATATCTCCACTCACACGGCCTTGTTTTTTGTTGGGTCTCTTTGCTGACAATGCCACATACAGCTTATCGATCTGACGATTTGCAAAAGCCTGCCCGACTTGTCGAGCGGTGTCGCGATTGCGTGCCAGAAGTAAGATGCCGGAGGTTACGGCGTCCAAGCGATGGACAGGAAACAAAGGACCCAGTGTGGGCAAAACACCGGAAGCTTCGGCTTCGCGAAAGAGCGTCATCACACCGGCTCGATTTTCATCTTGATGAAAGGGAACACCGGGTGGTTTATGCACTGCCAACAACGTTTCGGAGGAATATAAGATTTGCATGGCGTGTCCTGTATTGTGAGCCAGCCCTGGTATTGCATGTGTGACAAGTCTGTGGCCAAAAAGGACAGACCTGTGTCCCAAAGAGAAAGGGCAGGATTGAAGGTGTGACAAGTCTGTGACGAAAAAAAAGAGAGATGTGAAAACAAAAACAGCCACACCCGGATACCGGATGTAGCAACAAGAAGCAATCCCTGTGTTCTAGCCTATCCTTGTAGCAAGCGTCGAGGATGGCAGACCAAGCATGAAGCTGCCGATGCCGGGCTTTGCGAGTGGTAGCCCAGCGTTTCGTGAATGACTTGGGCTAAGCTTTGTGTAAGACAAATACAATGCAGCCAGCGAAGGAGCGCAAGGGGGGTAGGAGCTTCATGGCAGAGGAATCGACCTTTTCCAAAGACATCAATGCACCGTCGCGGCGAATAAACTTATGGAAGCGGGCAAACACAGAGAAGGGAAATTCATCCACACGATCAAAGATGCTGGCCAAGATCGCACGATCTGTTTTGTTGAGTTTGCGTTCATCCTCTGTGACATGGCGTTCCATGGATTTGGTACCGGGGAAAAAATGCTGGGTGATAGGCCAGTTGCGAACCCAGTCAAAGAGGAACGCTTCAACGGGCTCTCGAAAGATGGCAAACCCACCCGGTTTTAGGACCCGATAGCATTCCCTCATCGCTTTTGGGATATCCACATGGTGTAGGATATCCAGGCCCGCAACAGCATCAAAGTGGTTGTCGGGATAAGGCAAGACCTCAGCGACAGATGTAGTAAAGGTAGTACGATCGGAGACCTTGTGATGTGCAGCATTCTCCTCTGCGAGTTTGACATTGTTGCTTGAGATGTCAAAACCAAAGGAGTAAAACCCTCGGCTCGCAAACAAGATCGACATCTCACCGGCACCGCAGCCAAAGTCGAGAATCTTGGGATCTTCTGCTGTCATATGTTCGAGAACGTACTGGTACGTAAACCAGTATGGATTCCAGGGACGATGTTCTTCCCCTTTGACCAGATCAAAGTCAATGCCATCGTGAGCAAAGTGATGCTCTGCATACTCCTCGTAATATTCGAGTTCGCGTTGTTGACGTTCTGTGAGATTCGGATTATTGAGCATGGTATGACTTCCTGACTCTGAAAGGTTGCTTTTGGTTTCAGCCTCAGAAGAAGATGACACAGTTCTTTGGTTCATGAAAGTTATCTCGCTAGCAACACAATATCGATTGTTTGTTTCTTTGGTTCACAAGAGTCAAGAACGACATGCTTTGGAGAAACTTGACGCCCCTGATGAAGCTTTGTACTCTGCCATTCAAGTTGGAGACAACAAACTTGCCAAGAGAAGTCGATCCTCATCCCCTTCTCTTTTGGGAGAATGGGGTGCCCCAACATCGTTGGACAACACAACAGCTACAGAAGTCAGCCATCGTCGCCTTCTCTTTGGAG
>JALTMC010000856.1:0-395 GCA_027005175.1 Myxococcales bacterium | reverse complement strand
ACCTCCAAACTGCAAACGTCACAGATGGTAACCACCATTGCCACGCGTGTTGCCGTGCTGGGTTCGCTGGGGATGGTGTTTGGGATGGGTATGCTGCACCCACTCGCAGGTCCCCTTTTACCTCTCGCCCTGATCACCCTGGTGGCTTATCTGGTGTGGGGTGTCACAGGACCGCTGCTCTTTACAGTCGTGCTGTTGCTGCGGCCTGGGGAGTTAATTCACCCGGCCTTCACACCTCTCAAGTTGGGAAAGCTAACAGCCGGTGCCTGCCTGGGATTTTGGTTCTTTCGCTTCTTTTTTCTGAAAAAGAGACACCTGTCTCGCGATCTGCTGTCGGGGTTGATGTTATGCTTTACCTTCGCAGTGATCATCTGCTCCTTTAAGAGTTCCTATCC
>JALTMC010000855.1 GCA_027005175.1 Myxococcales bacterium | reverse complement strand
CCTTTGGTCATCGGTGGGGGAGGATTCCTTCGTTTGTCGATTCGTACCAAAGGCTTGGTTGATCCAGGCTTGAGCTTGACGATCTGTGTGATCTGACTATTTGCTGTGAGTTGGACTTGTTTGCTCTCTTTGAGAAAACCTGGTGCTGTCAATACGATCAGAAGCTTCTGGTTGGCTGGCACTCCCACCCAATTTTGGGGCTTCCTGTGAGTTACGCCATTGATGGTTACCGTGGCTTTGGGAGGTAGCCCTTGCCAGCGGATGGAAGCGTAGTTCGGAAATAGCTTCTTCATAACCAGAGGGAGCTTGGCCTTCAGATCGGCTTGATTGTTGAAGGCATTGTTGAGGCGTTTTACCTCTTTTCCTGTTTTGAGATCAACCAGCAGCAGGTTGAGAAGAATGGCATCTCCCAAGCCACCCACACCCAAAAATAATCCAAACTGGGTTGAGGGAAAGTGGGCTTTCATACTCTGGCTTAAACAAGAGGCTTTGAGCTTGCATTTCCCAAACAATGGAGGTCCGTAGTGCCCAAGTTTTTGCTTCAACGCCGCAGCAGAGAGGCTTGTTTCACTAGTACGCTGGGTGTATGCTGCTCGCAAGAGGTCCAGAAGAGGTGAAAGCTTCTTTGTACTATCGAGCTGTTGAAACACCGCAAGTACTAACTTGGGAGCAGAAGTGGGGAGGGGTTGGGCAGAGACTCGGCAATGATTGCCCCCTAGGATCACTCCCAAACACAAAAAGAACACAAAGAATCTACCCATTCGGTCGTATGCCTCTTTCATAGAAGTCCGGCTTGAAATCATAAGTGATTGTACTTAACGTGACCCGATTCTTGACCACGTGGATTCCCTTTCCTAGAAGTCCAGCTTTAAATCACAAGTGACTGATACCATGATTGACGAGATTGTGCCATAAGAAATTGCCCAGACTCAAATAACGCAAGTGTAGCGTTGGACGGGCTTTCCTGTCAAGCTTAAGACTGGAGGTTGTTTGTGAAGATGTGTGGGGAAGAAGGGAGTGAAGGGAGTGAAGAGGCTCGATCACACTTTACCGTTGAGCAAGAGAGCGATAACGAAAGCGTAGATCACCAGGGACTCGATCAAAACGAGGCCGAGAATAAAGGGAACGAAGAGTGCGCCGCGAGCACCGGGGTTGCGAGCGATACCTTCCACTGCGGAAGCGGTTGCATTCCCTTGACCCAGCGCACCACCGAATGCGGCGAAGCCAATCGCAATACCTGCACCAATCGCGGCTGCCCAACCAGAGCTGCTGCTACCACTGCCTGCTGCGAAAGCCATGCTGGCCCAAGAAAAAGTAATCATCATTGCTGTAAGGGAGATCCAAAACCTTTTCATCTCTGTCCTCCTAGGGAATAAGGATGTTGTGGCTATCTATGCCAGTGTCTGTCATTCAAAGTTGCTAGAACGTCGCGGTTGATTGCGTCGCTCTCATTTACAGGTCTCAACCCAGCACTGTTCGGTGTTCTGGTCTAGTGATCGTGCGATGTCGCTAGGCTGATGTAAATAGCTGAAAGAAAACTGAAAATAAATGCTTGCATAAAGCAAACAAATAAGCCAAGTCCAACAAAAATAACGGGAACCAGGATGGGTGACATCTCCCCAAATTGGGCGAGAACCATATGGTCACCATTGATGTTTCCGAACAAGCGCAAGCTAAGTGAGAGGGGTCGGAAGACATGGCTTATAATTTCGATGGGAAGAACCAACCAGGCCAACCACCAGATGGGTCCCAAGAAGTGCTTCAGATAACCACCAAATCCATGTTCTTTGATTCCATACCAGTTGTAATAGGCAAAGACTATCACAGCGATAGGCAGGTTGGTCATCAAGTTATCTGTGGGGGGAACAAGCCCTGGGATCAAGCCTAGAAAGTTGGCGATAAAGACATACAGGAAAATGGTACCCAAAAGCGGCAGGTGATCATATGCCTTGTCACCCAACATCCCCCGAAACAAGCCCAGCAGTTGTTCGATGAGCAACTCCATACCGTTGCGCAAGGTCAATTGCCGATCAGGAATGAGTGGATTGGACGCTTTCTCATACGATCGATGAACTGCACGAGCCAGAACAAAAATCAAGATGGTGACTACGGCAGACATAAACACATGAGCGAAGGATTCTTTCACCCCGATGAGGGTGAGCAGCGAAAAGCCACCGGATGCAAACTGTGTGAACCACATGTACTGCGTTCTCCGTGAATTACGAACAGAACCAATATGTTTCGAAGGGATAACGAGCGATCCCTGTTTGTGCTCTTTTGAACTGAAAACCCATTAGCTTACAGGGCTTGGAACCCTTTATGGATTAACATGCTCCTCTGTGACTGGTTTGGCTTGTAGGGTTTGCATCATGGAGGGGGCCAATGCGACAGCAATAATCACATTACCCAAACCAATCATAAACCCTACAACATGGAGCTTTAGCCCCCCAATCAATAGACCCAAACCCACGAGCAAGAAGAGATACTTGATGATGATGCGTGGGACCGCAGAGCGACCCGATTGCTCTTTGGCAACCTGCCCAGGGTTGTTGGAGTAAAACAACCAATTCCAACTCCAAATTAAGAGTCGAAAGTTGATGGAGGAAAAAACGGCACCCACAAGCACGGCCCACCGGGCTTGTGTGGGGATCTGAATAAACCAACTGCCGGCAGCAAATAAGGCTCCAACGGCCAGCGCGGTTAACTCAACTTGTTGTAACACTGCCATGCTTTGCTGCATGGATGCTGTTGCTTCTTCTTCTGAAATCGGTGCCAGTGTACTCTCTTCTTCTGGAGTGCTTTTGGTGTTGTCTGTTGTTGTTTTTGAGAGTGTCGATTCTTCAGATATGTTCAATCCAATTCACCTTCCAGTTTTGTGATGCCATGCAACAACAAAAAAAGACCTGCTGCGCAACCACTCACCAAGAGAATGCTCGTCCATAAGGGCGATGTCCCTTGCCAATGATCCAGATAAAACCCCGCAAGACCACCACCCACAACACCCCCAACAAACTCCATGGCCAGGGTGGCATAGAGCCAGCCCAACTGCCATCCATTTTTTGGGGAAATGATGGAGGTTTGGGAAGACAGAGAAGTTTTCACCTCTTCCTTCTGCTCAACAGAAGGAGTGTCAGGAACTTGAGACGCTTGATGTCGCTTCATAGTTGAGAGCCTCAAAACGTGCCTGTCATTGTCTTCCGTCGGATTCACCCTTGTGTTGTTCTTTGTCTGTGTAAGGTGGGCCAATCCGGGCGCGTTCTATCACAGTGCTATCTGTTCGTCAACGTTTTTTTAGGAGGATTCAGAGGGGGTTTCATCGTCTTCTTCGACATCTGCTTCCACGGATGCTACTTCGATTTCACTCGCAACAGCGTTGACTTCGGTAGAAGCGGTCGTTTCTTCGCTGGGGAGTCCTTGCTCCTCGACCTCACTCTGATTCTCTTCATTCTCTTCATTCTCTTCTTCATCTTGGTCTGCAAGACGCTCGATACTGGTAATGTATTCATTCTTGTCGATTCGGAACAGGCGCACTCCTTGTGTGTTCCTCCCAATATGGCGAATGTCACTGGCATAGGTTCGGATCACCTGACCTTTGTTGGTCGTAAACATAAGATGGTCAGACTCCATCACCTCTAACAGACCAGTAACATTTCCGTTTCTCTCATTCGTCTTGATGGTGATGATGCCTTTCCCACCCCGATTGGTGACACGATAGTCTGAGGTCGGTGTGCGCTTGCCAAAGCCATTTTCAGTGACTGTGAGAAGATCGGCTTCAGGATCGGTGATCACTACCAAGGAGATGACCTTGGCTCCCTCATCCGGACGAATTCCCATCACTCCCCTTGTGTTACGGCCCATTGGGCGAACTTTCTCCTCACTAAATCGGATCGCTTTTCCGGTTTGTGTGCCCAAAACGATCTCATACGAGCCGTCTGTGATATTCACAGCGATTAACTCATCATCCTCATCCAGCTTGATGGCGTTCAAACCACCCGAGCGAACTTTGGAATAGGCCATCAAATCGGTCTTTTTGACATATCCCTTTTGGGTGGCAAAGAAGGCATAGTGACCTTCTACAAACTCTCTGACAGGGAGCACCGCTGCTGGCTTTTCTCCCTCATCAAGAGAGAGCAGGTTGACCAGCGGACGCCCCAAGGCGGTCCGAGATGCTTGGGGAATATTGTACACTTTTAACCAGTGCAGACGACCCCGGTTCGTAAAGACCAAGAGATAGGCGTGAGTTGAGGCAGAAAACAACTGGACGACAAAGTCTTCGCCCCTTGTGTTCATTCCCTGCACCCCTTTGCCTCCACGCTTTTGCGCTCGGTATTCGGTCAGCGGGTTACGCTTGATATAGCCGGTGTTTGTCAGGGTGACGATCATCTCTTCTTCAGCGATCATGTCTTCCAAGGAGATGTGATTCATCGTGCTGGAAATCTCAGAGCGTCGCGGATCAGAAAACTTATCTCGGATCTCAACCAACTCTTTCTTAATCAGAGCCAACAACAAGTGTTCGTTGTTTAAAATACCCAACAGCCGCTCGATCGTTTGCAACAATGCTTCAAGCTCTGCGATGATCTGATCGCGCTCTAAACCTGTGAGTTTTTGTAGGCGCATCTCCAAGATCGCTTGGGCCTGGACCTGTGTAAACTCAAACGTTTCGATCAAAGCTTCCCGAGCTTCAGCAGTGCTGGAACTGGCGCGGATCGTTTTGATGATCTGATCGATGATATCAAGTGCTTTTTTCAAGCCTTCCAGAATATGGGCGCGGGCTTCGGCCTTTCGCAACTCAAAGCGACAGCGACGAATGGTCACTTCACGACGGTGATCGATGAAGTGTCGCAACATATGCTTCAAACTCAACAATCGCGGCTGGCCGTTGACGATCGACAGCAGAATGATACCAAAAGAGTTTTGAAGAGGAGAGTGCTTGTAGAGTTGGTTGAGGACGACCTCGGGATAGGCATCCCGGCGTAATTCAACAACAACACGGATGCCTTTTCGGTTGGATTCATCACGAAGATCTGTGATCCCTTCGATCTTTCGCTCGCGAACGAGCTGGGCGATCTTCTCAACCAAGCGAGATTTATTCACTTGGTAGGGCATCTCGTGGATGATGATCTTGGACTTGCCTGTGGATTCATCCTCTTCGATATCAGCACGAGCGCGAATTCGAACGATGCCACGGCCTGTTTCATAGGCTTGCAACACAGCGTCTTTGCTTGAAACCAAGCCTCCCGTTGGGAAGTCGGGGCCTGGAATAATCGGCTCGTGAACCGTCCCGTCTTCTTCCGTCCAACCCAACACCAGATCGCGGACAGTCAGGTCGGGATTGTCGATGAGTGTGATACAAGCTTCCATCACCTCTCCCAGATTGTGGGGAGGGATCTTCGTGGCCATTCCCACTGCGATACCGTCAGATCCGTTGACCAATAAGGTCGGGAAACGAGTGGGCAAAACCAGGGGCTCCATGGTGGAGCCGTCGAAGTTCTCTGTAAAGTCAACAGTGTCTTTGTCGATATCTTGTAAGAGATACTCGGCGATCTGCTGCATCTTACATTCTGTGTAGCGATACGCTGCTGCCGAGTCTCCGTCGATCGAACCAAAGTTTCCCTGCCCATCCACAAGTGGGTAGCGCAAGTTCCAAGGCTGGGCCATCCGCACCAGCGTGTCGTAGACTGCTGCATCACCATGGGGGTGGTACTTCTTCAGCACTTCACCAACCACACCCGCACACTTGGAGTATTTTTTATTGTGTAGCAATCCCTCGCGGAACATGGCATACAGGACTCGCCGGTGTACTGGCTTTAATCCATCGCGGACCTCCGGAAGTGCACGCCCAATGATGACGCTCATCGCATAGTCGAGGTACGATGTTCGCATCTCATCTTCGATTTGAATGGGTGGAATGATCTCATCTGTGACTTGATGCACCATACTTCTCTACCTCTTTCGTTCTATGTTCAAGCGGCCAGTGACCCGGCTCAAACGGTCGGCGATCCAACTCAAGCGGCCAGTGACCCGGCTCAAACGGTCGGCGATCCGGTTCTATGTTCTGCGATCCGGCTCTACATTTGTAGAACACAAAACGCAGAATATTATGTACCAAAGATATGTGTCACTCTACGACACGGAGTTCTTGCTTGATGGGGGGGATCTTGTGAAACTCTCAGTTGCTTTGAACTGATTCGGAATTATATCATAATTAATAAAAATTTACATCTTTTTAAGTGAGATGTTAGGCTGTCCACTTCGTCGTCTTTGACGAGGAGCGTTATATGGGGCTATTTGAGGGGTTTTTAGAGAACCCTGGTACACCCATACCCATCCTTTTAAATCTGGAGTTTTCATCGCTCATGGTTCGTTTCGCACACTTTTCTGATGTTCATATCTCGAATGTACCTGGCACCTTATTAAAGATGTGGTGGGGCAAGCGTTTGCTGGGAGGGGCCAATATGTTGTTGGTCCGACGGCGTCATATGTTGAATGCCAATATGCCTTTACTGGTTGAGCATGTGATGCAACAAAATCCCGATGCTGTCCTGATTACAGGAGATCTCTCAACCACCGCCTTAAACGAAGAGTTCGCTCAAGCACGTGAGCTGCTTAAGCCGATCCATGAGGCTGTGCCGATGGTCACGATTCCAGGCAATCATGATATTTATACTCCTGGCGTGCAGCGTGAGCGGCGTTATGAGAAGCACTTTGCCGACTTTCATGGAGATAGCCAGGAAGACAGTGGTTACCCCTTTGTTCGAGAGCTGGGTGGGGGAGTGGTGTGCGTCGGCTTAAACTCGTGTGTTCCTACAGGGATCACAGGAGCCTGGGGCATTGTGAGCGATGAACAGCTTTCGCGCTTGCCTGAGATTCTCGATGCGCACCAGGAGCAATTCCGGATCGTATTGGTGCACCATTTCTTGGAAGACAAACACGGTACGCCCGGCTTGCCCCACCGTGGTATCCGCAATCGAGATGATCTGCTCAAGATACTAGAACAACATGGGGCCGAGCTGGTGCTTCACGGTCATGAGCATGCTTGTTATCAGTATACGATCCCCGGTAAGGGCAATCTGATCCCTGTTCTCAACGCAGGACCAGCGACCTTTCAAAGTGAAAAACCCAACAAACAAGCAGGCTATCAGTTGTATGACATCGAAGCGGGTGTACTACAACGTGTGGTGCGCTTTGGCCTGCAACCCGATCAAACTTGGACAGAGCGAGACATCACGTATTGATTCTTTCGCTTCTCCTTCAGAACAGACCCAATTCTCATCTCATCTTGTCTTGCTTCATCTTGTCTTGCTTCATCTTGTCTTGCTTCATCTTGTCTTGCTTCATCTTGTCTTGCTTCATCTTGTCTTGCTTCATCTTGTCTTGTCTTTGAGCGGGTCCAATCTCTTGCTTGGAGCTTTTTTCATGACACTCTTTGAAAACTCCTGTGACATGTTCTTTCTTGATAGAGCGTGTCATAGGGTATGTTGATAGATCCTTTTATCAATGTTTTGCGGTTGTTTTTTCAAGTCTTTACGAACACAGTTGTTGCAGTAGCCCCCTGATTGTGATACAAGCCCTGCGATTCGGAGCGATAAGTCTGGTTGCAAAAACAGACACTTCTCTTTAAAGTGGCCGCTTGCTTTTTTTACGGTCTTACATTGACGCATTTGCAAAGATCGCGAAGCAGGGAAAGCCATCCTCTTGTTAAGTAGTTATGGTTCAAGGATTTTCGTTTTCATAGGGACCATTTCTGGATGAATAATCGTCGTTGATTGTGGGAGTATAAGTATGCGACGTGTGATCATACGTTTATGTCAGGCGATTTGTCTGAGTGTTTTGATGTGGGGCATCTCTGGATGTATCCCTACATTTCGCGGGTTTAAGCCTGTAACTCGGACTTTACTCAAGCCGAAGAAAAAGCCCCGAGCTGCTGCTGAGATCTTGTTTGTGGATGACTATTATCGCACACGATACGCACAGATTGGGAGTTCGAACTTTGTTTTTTGGCGGCATCATCAGCGTATTCGGTTCAACAAACGGAGTAGCTTTTCTTCAGCTCGCTGGACCGTTGTTGGTGAACTGTCAAAATTAGAACTACGTACCGTTTGTCCTGATGGTCGTGTGTTGCGTATGAGTTTGCGAGATATTCAGCAAGTTACGGAAGCGACGAGTGGTTATGAAGGTTCATGGAGAGCCAAAGACAAAGTCTTCAAGTTTGTAGCACCTGGTCTTGACGAAGGGTGTATTGTCGATGTGGTGTGGGAGGCTGAAGTTCGTGGCCTTCAACCTGTTCTATTGAAATACAAGTACCCTGTAAGAAAAGCTCACTTCTTGTATGAGCATCCACCAGGAGCAATGTATCGTGCTCGTTTGCGGAATACAGAGCTTCTGTGGATCTTGCTGGCGAAGCAGGTACAACAAAAGCTTCAGAAGAGGAATCACGCATCCTCGAAGGCAACATCCTCGAAGGCAACATCAAGGAGAGCGGTGAAATCAAATGTCTTGTCGGTCAAGACCTTGACACAAAAGGATAAATACTCGTTTGTGCGAGTTCGGCACGACCATGATACTCGTCAGGTTGAGATGTGGCTTAATAATATTCCGGCTTGGCCTAGAGGGGTTCGGGGAAAGATTCGCCAGAGTCTGTACCCCCCTCGTTTTGCAAAAACACCTTATCTCGACATCGATCGAGTGCGAATTCTAGGTGTTGGTGGTAGGGATTTAGAGGTCTCGTGGCGGAATGTCGATGAGTCCTTTGTCGCCTCTAGTTATGTTTTTTATGAAACCCGTTCTCCTCGACAGCGATTTTATCAGGCAGACGAACAAGAAGAGTTGCGGGCTGATGGCTTACCAGCTTTGGCTCGGAAGATTACCGCCAATGCATCGAGCAGAGAGGCGAAGATCAAGACTTTGTACAACCATCTGCGTTCACGCATTCGAGTTCTTTCATCCAGAGGCTCCAAGTTTCGTTCTCCCTACCGGCTAGAGAAGCTCTACAGGATTCGTCAAGGACTCTCTTATGAGATCAATATGATGTTTGTGGTCATGCTTCGCTCTTTAGGGATTCGAGCTTATCTGGCTTTGATGGCACCGAACAATCGAAGTAATTATCCTGCTGATGAGCCCAACAGTGTCTTTGCGAGTGCAGCAACATACATTACAAAGGAGGGGGGGAAATGGCGTGGTTTGTCAGAGGAAAGTAAGCAAGCTTGTGAATTCTTGAAAGAGAAAGGTCGCACTTACCAAGGTGGTCGAAAGGTCACAACTGGGATGATCTTGGATCCATCTCTTACGGCAAATCCCTATGGCCTTATCGCTTCGAAATATGCAGGTACTTGGTCTTTTATTGTTGATCGAGCAGGTGGTCGCTTTTTTAAAGTCCCTGCGTTTCGTGCGAAGGACAACAAAAAGCACATCAAGCTCAATGTTGCGATCGCAGCTAATGGCTCTGCCACAGGCACAATGCAGATCTCTGCTTGGGGGCAGAGTGCCAGTGCGCTGCGCAGGTCTTTCTTTAATACTCACAAACATTTGTGGCTGAACAGTCTTGTCGGGCATCATGTGCGACGCTTGTGTGGTATGCACACTCAAGTATCGTTTGTCACAAAGCCCAATCTTGATGAGAAGAATCTACAGATGCCATTCCGCTATTCATTCCGATTTTCTACAGATTCCTGTATCCCACACGGTTCAAAACTTTTGCTCTTCCATCTGATTCCGAGCAAAGCTTTGGGGCTTCCCCAGTTACGACAGAAAAAGCGGATGGTCCCCATTTAT
>JALTMC010000854.1 GCA_027005175.1 Myxococcales bacterium | reverse complement strand
CTTCACTCCTATAGGTCATCTTAAATGATGTTGGATATTCATAGTATAAAAGCAGCTTCCCCGCTGCATGAGGATCTTTATGAAGACTGTATCAGATATCTATACTGAGCGGCGAGAACGTTTTCAACAAGAAGCCGAAGAACTTAAAAAATATTCGAGGTGGTTTCCATGGGGACGGGCCTTTACATTTTTGGTTGGTGTTTCTCTTATGATTCTGGGTTGGAGTGGGAGTGCCCCTCGATGGCTGGCTTGGCCGGGGGTGGCTCTCTTGGTCCTCTTTTTCATCGTGGTTTTTCTTCATCGCAGGATCCAAAGAGAGATCGTGGACACTGCGCTATTGGAAGAAGTGAACCAACGCGGCATTGATCGGCTTGGCTCGGCCTGGCGAACATTTGCACAAGATGGCTCTGCTTTTCTTTCCAAGGAACATCCCTATGCTCAAGATATCGATGTGCTTGGACAAGGTTCTTTGTTTCAACGTATTAATGCTACGGCAACACAGTTTGGTGAAGAAACCCTGGCACAGTGGCTGCTGGAACGCGCTCCCAAAGAAGAAATTGAACGACGTCAAGAGATTGTTGCTGATTTAAAGGATCGTTTGGAGTTTCGGCAACATCTCGAAAAAGAAGGTCGGCGGATTGATGTCGATCCACAATGGAGTGGCCCTGAACCATTTCTGGCATGGGCTGAGAGCCCGGCCTTGCTGTGGAATCGCAAAGGCTGGGTTTGGCTTTTCCGTCTGATGCCCTTGTTTACGATAGGGGCTCTTCTTGTTTTTCAGATCAAACCCATCTCCTTTTGGTGGTGGTTTGCCCCCTTTGCTTTGCAAGTTGTGATTCTGGGCTACTTTATTCGTCGAGTCCAACCTATTTTAGGGAGCGTTGCTTATCGTGAAAAAGCTTTCTCCCTTTACTCCGCTTTGTTCAATCATATCGACAGTGAGCTAACGGACTCCAAACAACCCCTGGCAGGTATTCAAAAGAAGCTACGAGGGCAAGGCGCTGCACCCCAAAAAGAGATGAGAGTGCTTCAGCGAATTGTGGATATGATCGAGTTTCGACAGTCACCGATGTTTCACCTTCCTCTGAACTTCCTGCTCTTTTGGGACTTGCATTGTTTGCTCTTTCTTGAAAAATGGAAAGCACGCACAGGACAACATCTTCGAGGCTGGTTTGCTCAACTTGGTGAGGTGGAAGCGTTGTCTTCTCTGGCCACTGCGGCAAGCGAAAACCCTGTGGGGTCTTTCCCTGAGATTCTCGAATCTTCCGAGCCCCTTGTTTTTGAAGCAGAGGAGCTTGGACATCCTCTTCTTCCTGTTGATGGCAGGGTGTATAACGATGTTACACTTTCTCCCGAGTGTCCCTTTATGTTGATCACGGGCTCGAATATGTCGGGAAAGAGTACATTGCTTCGCTCCATCGCCCTCAATGCATGTCTGGCTTTTGCGGGGGGAGAAGTGAACGCTAGGAACTTGCGGCTGTCCCATGTTCAGGTTGCTACAAGTATGCGGATCTCCGACTCTCTGGAGCATGGCATCTCCTACTTCCTGGCAGAACTTCATCGCATCAAGAGAGTTCTTGACCATCTTGATGACGGTATACCCCTCCTCTATCTCCTCGATGAGATCCTTCATGGCACAAACACCTTTGAGCGTCGTAAGGCTGCGATGGGTGTGATCACTTTGCTTCAGCAGGGAAACGCGATCGGCGCGGTGACTACACACGATCTGGACCTGGCTGAAGATTGCAAACGATTTGGTTCACAAGTTCACTTTACTTACTTTACGGATCATATTCGGGAACAACAGATGGTCTTTGACTACAAACTCCAAGAGGGCATCTGCCCTACAACCAACGCTCTTCGCTTAATGCGGATTGTTGGAATCCCTCTTCCCGAGGATCCCGAGGAGGATGACCCAAACGGACTCACTCTCTAAGGCGGTTAGAGTCTCTCTTCCCGAGGAGGATGACCCAAACGGACTCACTCTCTAAGGCGGTTAGAATCTCTCTTCCCGGGGAGGATGACCCAAACGGGCACACTCTCTAAGACGGTTGAAATTCCTCTTCCAGACTTGGTCAGGGAGTTTTTTCCCCCAGACTTGGTCAGGGAGTTTTTTCCCCCAGACTTGGTCAGGGCATTTTTTCCAGACTTGGTTCTGTTGAGACTTGAATGGTTTCCCTGTCTTCTATTCTAAGGATGTTTTTTTGATGACGGCACGATACTTTTTTTGGGGGGTATTTTTTTTCCTCTTCTCTGGTTGTCAATCCCAGGTGCCTGTGGAACAACTGATGGAGAAAATCAAGGATGAGTATTCCATTACACGTGAGCAGGCAGCCAAGAAACTGGGGACTCTTGGGAAGCGGGCTACAAAAGCGATTCCTGCGTTGCGAAAATCTTTACTGGATCCCCACAAAAATGTTCGTCGAAACGCGGCAGAGGCCTTGGGAAAGATGGGTCCCCTTGCGATTCAAGCGACTGCGGACCTGTCCAAGCGACTGTGGGATAAGGTGGAGCAAGTGCGAGGTAAGGCGGCTTGGGCTTTGGGTCGGTTGGGACCCAAAACATTACCCACATTAAAGAAGATCCTGCGAGGAGACTATCCTCATGCACGATATTACACGGTTCTCGCTTTGCGACAGATGAAAGAGAAGGCAGTGCCTTTGTTGCAGTTTGCGATTCGCGATCCTTCCAAGAAAGTTCGACGAGCTGCCGTAGAGACGCTCGTGATGTTGGGTCATCAACACATCAAGATAGTGTTGAAGCTGCTCTCTGACAAACAAGAGAATATTCGCTCCTTTGTGGCCTGGAAGATCAGCACCATGGCTTCTCTTCTTGTAAAACAACAACCGAAGCAGCTCCCTTTGTTGGTGAACGCTCTGCAAGCCGTGTTGGCTGATCCATCGAGCAAAGTTCGGATGTATGCAACCTTTGCGATGAGTAAGTTGGGGGTTCATGCTGCCCCGGCCATGGATGCTCTGGTCAAGGCATTGCAAGATCAAGAATGGTATGTGCGGAAGAATGCAGCCAATGCCTTGGGTGCGATAGGAGGTCGGGCAAGGGAAGCTATTCCCATGTTGGTACGAGCATTGCTGGATCGAACATGGGACGTTAAAACAGAGGCTGCTCGGGCGCTTCGTCGAATCGATGAGGTGAAGGCTGTTCGTGCGATGCTCCCTCTGCTTCGTATTCGGATGTGGCGGATTCGCAAATATATCGTCCAAACCATGGGCTGGATTGGAGCCCGTGCCTCCGCTTCGACAGGATCGTTATACAAGCTTTTACAGGACCCTGTCAGAGATGTCCGGCTTGCGACCATGACT
This sequence comes from Myxococcales bacterium, assembly GCA_027005175.1. Classification (GTDB taxonomy): domain Bacteria; phylum Myxococcota_C; class UBA6777; order UBA6777; family UBA6777; genus M3003. The sequence goes on along the minus strand of JALTMC010000854.1, from coordinate 6,468 downwards.
GCGCTGTCTCAAATAGGTGCTCCCGCTTTGCCTGTCTTACGGCGTGGCTTTCGCGCCCGTTCTTCTTCCGTCCGAATACTTGCGGCGAGAGCCTGCGGAAAAATGGGTCGCAAGGCCCGTCGGCTCCTCCCTGTGTTGAAGAGATTGGTTCGAAACAGAGACTTTTTGGTACGTCATTATGCGGCTCGGGCTGTCGGGAAGATCAAACCTCTCACGTTATCGCAAGTACGATCGTTACAGAGATCTCTCAAAGAAGGATCTTTGCGAAAACAAAGAAAAGCAGTGCTCCGGCTTGGTATGGGTGGAGTGAGCGCAGCGTCTGCGATTCCCGACCTCGTCAGAGCTTTGCAATCCAAAGATAGGTTGTTGCGTCAACAGTCGGTGATCTCTTTGGGTTGGCTTGGAAAGCCAACAAAGCCGGGGGTTGTATCTTCTTTGATTCGGATGTTTCCGAGCGAAACAAACCGCAAGCTCAAACGTGAGCTTGCGATCTCCTTGATATGGCTTATTCCTGTGCTCAATGATGAAGCCATGGCCTATGTGAAACAGTTGCAAGAATCCAAAGATAAGCTCCTTCAACGGGCCTATGTCTTGTTGATGGAGAGGATGTTGCAGGGTTCTCAGGCTGTGTTTCTGTTTGCCTCTTCTCTCGAACAGCTTTCCTCCGGCGTGTTGCCCGAAGCCCTGGAGATTCTCGGTCGATTGGCTCCACCTCTTGTCTCAAAACAACCCCAGACCTTACTTCATGCAAGGCTCATCCGTCCGCTCTTACCTTTCCTCCATCACAGAAACTCGAAGGTTCGTTTGCAGGCCACTGTTGCTCTAGGTAATATCGGATACAAGGCTATTGGAGCTGTGCCAGCGTTGCGAAAAACACTTCGCGACCGAAGTAGGCTTGTGAGACGCGCCGTTGCGGCGACGATGGGTTGGATTGGGAGCAAAGCTTATAAGGCTATCCCAGATCTTCAAAGAGTTCTCAAAGACAGAGACCTAGTTGTTCGTCGGAATGCAGTCTTTGCCTTGAGTCGGATGGCCAAGCGTGCTGTCAAACCGCTTACGAGGCTCTTGCTTGCTACAAGAAATCCCCACATCCTACAAAGTGTCTGTCTCGCTTTGGGACGGGTTTGGCTGCCTCGTAAACAGCTAAAACGGGTGGAAGAGTCTTTGAGAGTCTTGTTGTTGGATAAGAAACTGCGAGAGTCTGTGTTGGCTGAAGCCCGACATACCATTCGAAGACTTCAGTCCGATGACAAACCTACCATCTTTTGGGTTGACCACCCACGCTCTCCCACTCTTGAAATCTATGCCCCGTCTCTTCTCTTTCCCCATGGTCCGTAGGGTGATAGGATCGATGTCTCCCCATGTTTGAGGATATCCGGTCTTCTTCTTTCTGTTTAGGATGATAGGACCGATGTCTCCCCATGTTTGAGGATATCCGGTCTTCTTCTTTCTGTTTAGGATGATAGGATCGATGTCTCCCCATGTTTGAGGATATTCGGCCTTCTTATCTCTGTCGTTTTTTGAGCCATTGTTTGATTCGTTCTTTGGCTCCCTTGGGGTGTTGGTGGGGAGACTGTATGTGTTGGTGGTATTGGCGACCGGTGCCTATATCTTGCACAGAGAGTTGTAGCAAACCACTTCGATTGTAAGTGAACTCGACTTCAATGGCTTGTCCGGCAGGGCGAGGTGGTATATCCGTAATGGTGGCCTTACCCAAAGGGATACATTCTTCTGGATAGGGGCTTTCTCCTTCCACGATATCGAGTTCCAGGGATATCTGATTGCGATGTGCGGTGTAGTAGGTGGCTCGATAAGTGTAGGGCAGGGGGGAAAACTGCTCAATCAGTGTATCCACCAAAGGACGACCTTGTGCGTCCAATACAACAAGGCCCAAACGATGTGAATTTACATCTCGAACTCCCAACCTGATGGGGATGACATCACTTTGCTCCTGACTCACTTTTCCACCAAGATACAACGGCTGTTCTCTACGTACAGATTCAGGGCGTTCATCCAGAGTGCTGTTTCTTACACCAGACTCAGGGCATTCAATGTCTGGAGTGCTGCTTCTGATACCAGATTTAGGGCGTTCGATGTCCTCTTTGTTTGTGGCAGCCTCGCTTGCTGAATGATCTACACCTTGCGCTTCGACAGGTGCTTTTTCGGGAAGAGGGTCTGTTGAATGATCTGCTTCTTGTTCTTTCAGAGGTCTTTGTGACGATGGTGGACCTTGCTTTCTTGTTAGTAAGGATCCTCTTCCTTGTTGTACTTTTTTCGTGGGTAAGGATCTTCTTCCTTGTTGTAGCAAGGAGGCTTGTAGAGCAGCGCCGTAGGCAACAGCCTTTTCTGGATAATCTTGAACGATAGGGGCTTGAGGAAATAATGTCGCCGCGAGCTGCTGAATCATCGGCATCTTTGTTGCTCCACCCACCAGAAGGACCCTGGCTATGGATGTTGCTGATCGATCTTCAAGTGCCAGCCGACAGAGATCGTGCATTTGACCTATCTTGGAACGGGCCATTTGCTTGAACTGCTCTTGTGTGATGGTGACTCGGGTGACAAGCTGTTGGTGTTGAATGGAGAGTGTGACTTGTTTGTCGAAGGATAGTTGATGTTTGGCGGTGATAACTTTTCGTTTGAGGCGTTGGTGGCTGTGGGGATCATCCAGTGGATCTTGTCCATGTTCGCTGATGAATTGTGCGGCGGCTTGGTGGAGGAGTAGGTCATCCCAATCCTGACCTCCTAGATGAGCATGTCCTCGTGTGGATAAGACAAGTAAGTTGTCTTTGTTGTATTGCAACACGCTGACATCAAATGTCCCTCCCCCCAGATCCATCACAAAAAGAAGGCTTCCTTCAGGTATATCCTGGTAGCCATAGGCCAACGCCGCTGCCGAGGGCTCGTTGAGTAGTCTTAACGGTTCCAGACCGGCCAGTCTTGCGGCTTCCATCGTGGCTTGTCGCTGGTTTTCACTGAAATGTGCAGGGACTGAAATGACGGCAGAACGGACTTCCTGCCCGAGTCGTAGGGATGCATCTTGCTGGACTTTTTGTAAGAGCAGCGCGCTGATGTCTTGGGGTTGTAATACGATACCGTCTACGACCCAGGCCCAGTCGGGGTCTCCCATATGCCGCTTGACCTCTTGAATGACTGTACTAGGATGTGTCTCTGCATTGTCTAAAGCCGCCTGCCCCACGCTGAAGCCTTGCTCTGTGATCTGTACGACGGAGGGGGTGTGTTCCTGGCCCTCTTGGTTGGGGATGCACATCCAACTACCATCAGCTTGAACATAGGCCATGACTGTATTTGTGGTTCCAAGATCGATACCAATGGCAGGGGGTGAATGACTCATTATTGGTGAATTCCACGAAAAAGGTTCTTGTTCAAGAAGGATTTGAGTGGCTTTACTTCGACCTCGATGATTTTTATCTGGACAATGGAGTCCACTGCATTGTAAAGTAGTCGCTTCTCAGCTGTTTCTCTACTCATCAATGGAGTCCACTGCATTGTAAAGTAGTCGCTTCTCAGCTGTTTCTCTACTCATTGAAAAAAGGAAGTACATTTAATGAAATACCTATTGTTTAGTATCTCCTGTGCATTGCTCTTTGGATTATTAACAGCTTGTGGTGGTGGAGAAGGTTCTTATTGTAAGAAGCTACAAGAGTGTAATGTTCTCTCAGGAAAGAGCGTAACAGAATGCACGGAAGCCTTTAAACAATGCACAAGCAACCTTACAAGTGGGCAACGTGCGGACTACAACAAAGCGAGCAGTGACTGCAACAGTAACTCAACCTGCTCTGTCTGGGCCGCCTGTATTCTGCAAAAAAGACAACTTGGGATTAAGTGCCTTTAACGGAGAGGAAACAGTCTCTCTGTAAAATAAATGGACATACTGTCGATGAGGTCTCTGCCACTTTCAGAGTGTAGCCAAGGAGCAGCGATAAAACAACTCCCGCATCTTAGATACTTTTATCCTTCGTAGAAATTGGATAAAATGCCCTCAAACTAACACAAGTAGTATTCATGGAGTTTTTGGAGACCGTCTACGATGTGTATCTGTAACCTACAGAAGGCATTTACCAGCAGCCGTTTTTTCTCCTAAGATTTAGGCAGGATGTTTGTAACTCATGGGTGCCACCGGAGTTCCATAGCCAGGGAGGTAAACGTAACAGGCAGTGCGATGGGATCGGAGACACTTCTGTAGTCCTCTTGGGTCGAGCAGATCTGGGTGGATAAGAAGTTGGCATCCACATCCTCTCCCAGCCCGATGGCGATGATCCTTATGTCAGCGTCGTGAAGAGCCTGAGCGGCTCTCTTGGCTTGCTCGGGTTCATTGGGTAAGCCATCACTCACAAGTACAACCAGACGCTCTTGGACATCCTCCTCTGCTGGCATCTCTTGAAGGATGGAGAGGCATAAGGTTAAAGCTCCAGACATGGGGGTCTTTCCACCGCTGGCGAGTTGGGATGTCAGTGCTCGCAGGTATGCGTAGTCATGCCTCGGTGCAGAGAGTAAAGTGACTCCATTGGCACCAAAGCTGACCAGTCCTACCTTTTGTATCGAGGAACTTTGTTGCTCTTCGAGAACAGTGAGGAAGCGAGAGATCGCATACTTTGCCTCTACAAGAGGTCGCCCCTTCATGCTCGCAGAAGTATCAACCAGTATGATGATATGCCGTGAGACAGAGGACTGGATTTGCTCCATCATATCCTGGCTAGAGAGCATGGTTGCCGTAAGCGAAGTCTGTGTCTCTTGTTGGACGGCTCTGACTTCTACGAGACCTCTCGTGTTGTAGGTGAAAGTTACAGACATCTCTACCTGACCCGCAGGCATGGGTGGTATGTCGCTGATCCGACAAGCTGCCAGCAAAGCATCCGGCCTCACGGACACATCTATACTTTGACTTAACAACAGATCCAGTGTGGTCTGATGGTTGTGTGATGTGGTGAGGTCGTCCACTGTGATCTCGGCAGGGAGTGGCGTATGTTTGGGGAACAAAGGACGGTAATGGAGCCGTTTCTCTCGTAGATGTAGCAGCCCAAGCGGGTAGGGGGCGACCTCTTTTATCGATTGTCCTGGCAAGAATCGGTCGGCATCCGTGCGTTGTTGGGTCGTGGCTTGAAGGCTTATCTGGGCAGCAAACAAAGCTGCTCCCGTGGCTACAGCACGGGCTGGGTCGAGGCTGGTGTCGGGACTTATGTCAAAGTACTGATGCAAGAGATGGATGATCATCGGCATTCGACTTCCACCACCCGCAAGCAAGACTTGCTTTACTTGTGATGTCTTGATGTTACTTTCGTCCAGGACCTTTCTGAGCAAGGCCCGACATCGGTCCAACAGAGGTTGAGATTGGGAGGCTAGTTTGGTCTGTGTCCATCTCTGAGAGAACTGACATCCATACGGATGAAAATGAAGCTGGACTTGGTGTTGTTGAGACAGACGCTCTCGGGTGCTTTGGCATGTCCTGCGCAACCTCTCGTACGTTTCGGGATGCTCCAGAGGATTCCATTGGAACTCCTGTGCAAAGGCATCAGCAACGATCTCGGCCATCCTGTTGTCCCAGTCCTGACATCCCAGAGTCGGGTCTCCACAACTGGCTACCACTTGTAGCTGTTCAGGTGTTGCAATGAGTACGGACAGATCAAGTGTTCCACCGCCTAAGTCAAAGACAAGGATAGAGTCTCCCTGTGGACTGCGAGATGTTGAGGAGCGGTTCTCTTGCTGTAGGAGGTCAAAGCTTGGAACCTGGTACTGGTAGCCATGGGCCAGAGCTGCGGCTGTGGGCTCATTCAATAGACCCAAGAGTGGCCAATCTGCCGCTTCTGCGGCCTTGCTTGTGCTGCGTCGGGCTGCGTCGGGGAAATAGGCAGGAACGGTGACGACTGCACCTGAGACCTCTCCAGCTAGGTTGTGGAGGTGAGGCTCGCTGTGTTTCCGAAGCTGGTACAAGAAGAGCCTGGACAATGACTCTGCGGTATACTGTTGTTGATCGACCTGAAGATACCAGGATGTTTCGCCCATTCGGCGCTTAAACAGTTGGGCCCCGCGATGGGGTTCTTCCAACAACCGGGTTTGGGCTTCTTCCCCAATCAAGCATGTCGGCTCATACGAACCTTGTTTCCAGGAGACTTCAGAAACATCCGCTGACTCTTCTTCTGGAAAGAAGACGGCTGTTGGGACATTGTGATGGGGAGGAGCGAGGGGGAGGAGAAAGGGGGCTTGGTTGCGGTCCAAGGCGACAACGCTGCTGTGTGTTGTTCCAAGGTCAACACCGATAGCAACAGGTCGCTTGCTCATCCTTCGGTAAATCGACTTGCAAAAAAGTCGAGGGCTTGCTGCATTTCAACATGCTTTCCCGTACAACCAGCCCTGTCAGTATGCCCTCCACCAGCAACATAAGGATTGTCACGGATCACTTGAGCGCAGTCGTAGGTACTGTCTTTGGACATCACAGCATAGTTCACCAAC
>JALTMC010000853.1 GCA_027005175.1 Myxococcales bacterium | reverse complement strand
CGCAGTGAATCCGCAAAAGAGAAAGCTCCTGTCAAGCGCAGTGAATCCGCAAAAGAGAAGGCTCCTGCCAAGCGCAGTGGATCCGCAAAAGAGAAAGCCCCCATTCATCGTCGTTCGCAGCCCACAAAAAAGCGCTCGCAACCTGAGAAGAGGTAAGAGGTAACTATGTTTCAATTTCGTGTTGGTTTACCAAGTCAACTGGGGTTGACGTTGCTGTTGGGCTTTGTTTTCCTTGCCCCCACAATGTCGTACGCACAACGAGCACCGCTCTCGATGAGAACGAGTTCGCTGTTTCAAGTCAAGAAGAGCAAGAAGAAAAACAAGAAGGTCGCACAACTCACGTTAACTGTGAATAAGTTTAAAACAAAGAACTACGCGATAGCGATGCCAGATTTTTTGGGAGCGGGTAGTACGGCTTCAACCTTAGGTAAGAAGATCGCCAAGGTCTTGCGAAATGATCTCACCCTCAGTGGTGTCTTTCAAGTGATCTCACCTAGCACTTATGTTGAGCAAGCTCCGAAGAATGGGATCGATCCAGGCAAGTTTGACTTCAAGCCTTGGCGTATGATTAAAGCACAAGCTCTACTCAAAGGTCGTGTTCTCACACAAGGCAGTGGCATACGTATTCAGTATCGTCTCTATGAAGTTGGCAGCGACAAGAAGGTCCTCTCTGAAGACTTTATCCTCAACAGCCAACAGCGAAAAAATCTGCGTTGGTACCTGCATCTTATTTCCGAAAAGGTCTATCGCAAGCTAACCAACACCAAGGGTATCTTTACAACCAAGATTGTCTGTGTCCGCATGACAGGTCGCAGCCAAGAACTCTGGTATATGGATTTTGATGGCAACAACGCCCGCCGATTAACCAACAATGGCTCGATCAATGCGTTGCCAGCGTGGTCACCAGGAGGTCGTTATATTGCTTATACTTCGTGGAAGAACCGCAACCCCGACCTCTATATTCTAGACCGAACCACAGGACGCTCCCGCAAGGTCTCAAGCAAGCGCGGCCTCAACACCGGTGCAGCTTGGTCTCCCAAAGGAGACAAGCTCGCATTCAGTGCTTCCCTTGGAAGAGCCAACATGGACATCTATCTCATGGACTCGGACGGTACAGGGATGCGGCGCCTCACTCGGGCCAAAAGCTGGGTCCGTAACTTATCTCCATCGTGGTCACCTGATGGCAAACAAATCGCGTTTGTATCCAACCGATACCGGCATCCACATATCTTCGTGATGAACGCCGATGGCTCAGGGCAACGACAACTCACCACACAAGGCAAGTACAACCAAGCTCCCAAATGGTCTCCTCAAGGGGAGTGGATCCTGTTCACAGGACGCGATGAGAAAAATAGATTTGATCTCTTCAAAGTGTCAGCCAAAACAGGCAAGATCAAACGTCTGACACAAAAGGCAGGAAATAACACAGAAGCATCCTGGTCTCCCAACGGACGCAACATTGTGTTCACATCCACACGAAATGGTGTACCCAAGCTCTTCATCATGACACACGAAGGCAAAGGTGTTCGTCAGATTACGTTCATGCCCGGCACCTTCCAGACTCCGAGCTGGTCCCCTGCCTTTTTTCGGTAAATCTAAGGTTTCTGAGGAGAAGAGAGAATGCGTTCTATCCTGATTGTATGTATGTTGAGTCTGGGGCTGCTGGCCCTTTCTGGTTGTCCCTCGACGTTGCCCAAAAAACAAATGAAAGACGCCATGTCGGCAATTGAAAAAGCCCGCCGTGGCCTGGCCGAACGCTGCGCCAAAGAAGAACTGGCTTCAGCAAAGCGCATGATGGCCAAAGCCAAAAAACTGATGGATGAAGGAAAGTACGATCAAGCTCGTATCGCCTTTGAAGCAACACGTGAATTGGCCGCCAAAGCGGAAGAAGCCGCCCGCCTCAACAAAGAAGAGTGTCTCAAGCGCAAAAAGCCTGTCGTTTCGACTCCCCCAACTCCCCCAACTGTCGTTGCCGTAAGAGAAAAGCCTGTTGTTGACATGCGACGAAAACTCGCAACAGTGTATTTTGGTTTCAACCAATACACCATCACAGGAGCAGCCCGACGCATTCTCCAAGGACATGCAGAGTGGCTCAAGAAAAACAGGAGCATCAAGGTTGAAGTGGCAGGACATTGTGACCAACGCGGAAGTGTTGAATACAACCTGTCGTTAGGAGAACGTCGAGCACTCGCGATCAAAAAGTTCCTGATCGACCTGGGGGTTTCAGCATCCCGGATAAGCATCATCTCCTACGGACACCAGCGCCCAGCGGACCCCAACACCACCCCCGAAGCCTACGCCAAAAACCGCCGCGCCGAGTTCCGTATCACCTCCAACTAACGAACCCAAACAACTCATGGCATTCGCTACAAAAGAGAGCAATTCCTGAGCCACAACATAAGAGGTTTTTTTCTGATGACAACAAAGGTCACAGATGCAGAAGCAGCATTAAAAGCGGCGCAAGAAGCTAGCGTTGCGTTAAACAAGTCCATTGCGGAGTCCCCAGAAA
>JALTMC010000852.1 GCA_027005175.1 Myxococcales bacterium | reverse complement strand
GTGCTGCTCTCTCTCCCGCTGCGCGAGAGGAGAATGCACAAGCCCTTCTGCGTGAGTTGAAGTCGGCTCGTATCCTATTTAAATCGATGACAGAGAGAGAGGTTGAGCCTCTGCACGATGAAAATAGCCTTGACAAGCTACATGAACAGATGGCTCGGTTGTTCCGGTATATCGATAAAATTATATTGGATCTCGTTGCTGTTACAGGCCTTCAAGGATTGAAGCATCTGTTGCGAGAATATCGTAACTTCTTAATCCAAGATGGACGACCGAAAGGTTTGTTGGATCTTCTTAGACGTGCAGAACAATGGACGCAAGTGATCGATAACCGAGGGCGGATCCTTGTTCCTCTCGGAGAAGATCTGCTTCAATCGTTTAATGAAACAGAACTTCTTCGAAGATTTTTAGGATCAACCAAGCTCTTGAACTCGGATGGTACGATTCCAGAGGAGGTCTATGATGTTCTCGCCGTAGGCAACCGAGATCGACGTCCGATGCTTCTCGAAATTTTAGAAAAAGAAGAGAGTCCCCGGATCAAAAAAGTGGTTCGAGAAGTTTTGGTAACGTTGGTTGGGCAGGATATCAATTTGCTTGTAAGGGCTTTGCAACGGGGTGCTACTTCATTGTCTTTAGAGATTATTGATTGCCTCGATATGATCGGAAGCCTTGAAGCTCTCGAAGTGATCGCAAGTTTGATGGAGTCTTCCAATGAAGCTTTGCAAGAAAAAGTGGTTGGGATGGCAGAGGATATCTTTTATGGGCCTGATGTTTTCCCGGTGGTCAGTGGCGTCTTGACTCGGTTGATGGAGTCCAATGATGCAAACGAACGAATGCGAGCCTATCGGTTAATGGAAGCCAATGAAGATGTCCGCTGGGTTCCTATGCTGTGCAAAGAGTTACAGGCGAAAAAGGTTCGTGGTGACATGGAAATGATTGAGATGGCCCGCTTGGCTGCACGTCTTGATGTTAAGCTTATTATGCCACTGTTGTTAGAGTGGGTTGTGCCACCCAAGATGATCTCGATGGAGCGATTGCGGCGCAAACAGCTTCGACATGCTGCCGTATGTGCCTTGGGACAAACGGGGACTTCAGAGGCTGATCGTGCGATTCGAAAGTTGATGGAACGTTGCGATGGAGAGCTGCACAATGCTTGTATGGAGGCGATGCGAGAGATACGTCGCAATCGTGGAGTTGATCCATTAACCTTGCCCAAGCGTCTGCAACAATCCGTTAAAACGATTGGGATGGATGATCTGGAAAGTGAGGCTGCTGCGCTGGAAGAGAGTCTGGAACTCATGGAGACTTCCGGCCAGAAATCCGACTTGAAACGTCTTCAGGATATGATGATTTCCTCGTTAGAGGAAGTTGACTTTACATCTGAAAATGAGTTTGCTCCGTTGATTCGCGAAGTGGGACATCAGTTTGTGGTCTCACTTCATATGTTGATTAAGAATCGCGCTCTCTACGATCCAAACAATGCCATCTTTGAACGACCGATCGAAGAGATCCGTCATGCATTGGAGTTGTTACTTGCACAACTGATGTCTGTTACATTTGTTGGGATGGAAGGGCAGTTCTATATCAACGATGTTCGCATACGCACACACGGTGATGCCTCACAACAAATCTTTACAGAACTTTCCGAGTTTTTTACCCGAATGAAACTCGGCGGTATCACGTTTGAAATGGACCTCTCGGATCGGGAGTGGCGACAACTGATTGACTATCTTTCTGGACAGGGGGAGGGGACAGGGCGGAGAGGCTGGCGGGATATCCGTGACCAACTCTCCAGACAGGATGTGGGGCGAAAGGTCGAGTTGTTTGGGCAATTGCGAACACGTCTGACAGGAGAGAAACAACAAGAGGGCGGACGTTCACTGGCTGACATCTTTATCGATGGTTGCGACATCGTCGATGAAGTCTGGCACTTTGCGGTGCGTGGACAGGCTCCTAACCCCCTCCCCATTCGACGCTTTGTCAACGACGTGGTTGACTCTCTGATGTTGAATGAACGTCACGACCTCGCCATTCTAGCCCTGGAAGATCCTGACGAACCTCTCAAAACACACTGGCTACAAACGACGGTGTTGGCTTTGTTGATAGGACAAGAGTTGCAGTTGTCACGCATTCAACTGGCCGATCTTGGTATGGCGGCTTTCTTCCATGATATCGGCCACGCCGTGTTTATCGACCCCGAAGTTCGACGGGGTGATGGATGGCAAACTTTAAATCACCAACAAGCGGGTATGGGTTTGCTTCTCAAACAACGTGGATTTAATGAATCCAAAGTGAAACGTATGCTCACCATGGTAGAACATCACTCCAACGCCTACCCATTGAAGTCACAACCCAAGCCCACTCTCTATAGCCGCATTGTACGGGTCGCAGATACGTTTCAAACCCTAACGACAAACTTGTGTGGAGCCATTCCCCTGTCTCCTACAGAAGCTCTTGAGCGTATCGCTGGTGGCTGTGGCAAGCAGTTTGACCCTCTTATTGTTCAAGCTTTAATTAACTGTCTTGGACATTATCCCCCAGGGACCCTTGTGTCACTGATCAATGGAACCATTGCTACCTCTATGGGGAGTGATGGAACCGACGAAAACTTCTCACGCCCCAAAATTCTTCTCCTCTACAACAGGGACGGAAAGCCCCTTCCTGCCGAGATCGTGGATCTCAGTGGAGAGCATCTGAACTTTCATCGAATCCGTGGTATTGTTGCACATGACCCCGCCGCACAACCCCAACAACACATCGTTCACCAAGTCTGGCCCGAACTCTTCAAAGCTGTCTGGGACGACACGATGCTAGAACACTGACCGGTTTGCCGTCGGTCGTAAAAATAGCCATTTGCGTCGTCTGACTTCGTTATGACTTCTTGGAATAACGAAAGTATGCCTCGGCGTCATGCCTTGTCAGACTCGCAACGGACTGCTTTACCTCGGTCCTTCCAACCGGTCAGTGTTCCGGAGTAGCTCAGAGTAATGATAGCTTGTTAAAATGGATGTCATGTGGGGCGAAACAGGCTGTGAATCAATGCCGTTTGATGCTGGTTATTGCGCAGGAGTTACTGAGGAAATGCCCAAACTCTTCAATGTTATGGCACTGAAAAAAAGCTTTACGATACAGTGTCTTGGTTTTTGTGTGTAGCCTATTTCGTTTCATGGATATACAGGTGATTTCGCTATGTCCATTTGTTTTACAGGCTGTCTGGCTCCCGGTAAAGTATTCAAGTTATGCCATCGCTGCTCCTATGGTTTGCGTTGTAGTGTGCGCGACAACCAGTGTGTGCCACCTCTTCCATCGCGCATAATAAGGTAGATGCTGGCTTTCTCTTGGGAGGGGGCGACCCAGTTCTTATCTGGCTTCTTTCCTTCGCTTCGTCTTCCTCCACGCCATGAACCTGCTGTCATGTACCAGGATAAAAACAAGGTCTCTTTGGTTTTCTCTAAGCTTCCCGTGGGTGACAATGTGAAGTACTCTTGTACGGAGTCTTTCGTGAACTTTGGTGCAAAGCGATAGGTTGTTCCCGCTGTATATCTCCATGGAGCTTTAAGTTTGTTGGTTTGCTTGTCTTGGTAGAACTGTATCTCTGTTAATGTAGGGTTCTTGTTAGAGGGAATCACAGAGACAACCACCCTTTTTACTGCTTCCACTCGCTCTTTGTCTGCTCGAACTACTAGAGAAATGGGCTGGTAGACACCCCTAAATCGATCCACGATGGAGGCATTTTTAGGGATAAAATCTTTGGGAACTTGATAACTCTGTGTCATCTCATTGCCCAACTGAATCGCATCGGTGCGTTGAGCACATCCAGAGTTGGCTTGGCTCTTGCTGCGACAGGCATACCATTGCCAAGTGAGTGGGGCACCTGAAGGGTTGGCCACCAGAGCCGTTAACTGAACTATCCCTCCTGCACGAACCTCCGGTGGCTCCGCTCGAATGGCCAGAATACGCAATGACTTCACCACTTCCTGTGGCTCGGGCAAAGGCCCCTGACAACCCATCACAAACAAACCACAAAAAATAAAATACAACCATACCGGTGTGTTTTGTATGTTAGGTGTGTTTTGTATGTTTTGTATGTTTTGTATGTTAGATGTGTTTTGTGATTCGTGACGGGTGATCTGTGATTTGTTGTTTGTCATTAGAATTCTCCCCTGATTCCAAATGCGGGAATGATGGGAATACCTATGATGGGGAAGCGTTGTGCGTAGTCGTACTGGTATCGGTAGTTTTCTGTGTTTTGGGCATAGTAAACATTGATCAGATCGAGGTAGATACCGAGCTTCCAGGTATTAAAGGTCCATAGCTTATCCACGCGTAGATCGAGCTGATGAAACAGGGGGCGGCGCTCGGAGTCTCGTTCTCCTCGGATGGGTCGGTAGCGGTCTGTGTCTGTATCGTATGTGGCCCCAACTACCGGGGTAAAAGGTCGTCCACTTACGAGGCGAAAGCGAAGCCCCACGCTCCAGCCTCGGCCGATGTTGTACTTCAGGATAAGATTGAGAATATGAGTTTGATCATAGCTATAAAGTCGGTTGGTGTTGCTGTGTATATTGCCTCGTTCTGCGCGGGATAGGGTGTAGGCGACCCAGGCGGAGAATCCGTGAAAATCGCGCAAGCGAGCTAGTACTTCGAGTCCGTAGGCTTGACCGGTTCCTTCATTGTTATAGTTTTCACGCTGAGTTTTTCCGTTCAGATTAATCGCACGACCGGAGCGAATGACACGGTTGAACATCGTATTGTAGAAGAGTTGTGCTCGTACAGATAGTTTGGGGACTGGGCGGAACTCTGCCCCCACTGCGCTTTGTATGGCAGCTTGAAGGTTGAGTTTTGGGTTGCCAATTTCTTCCGACCATTGTTGGAGAGAAGGGGGGCGGTGATAAAGGCCTCCTGCGAGCAGGAGTGTCCATTTCTTGTGGAGACGCCATTGCAAGGAGAGTCTTGGGTCGATCGTCCAGACGACTTGCTCTTGAAAGGAGTACCACTCTCCTCGGGCTCCCAACTGTACTGTCACTCGTTTGTGAGGTCGCCATTTCGCTTGCAGGAATACACCGGGATACCATTGGTCTTTCTCTCCTTCTCCTGTTACCGTAACAGACCTTGTTGAAGGTTTTGGAAAACCCAAAAATTCACCAACAGGAAACTTAAAGTTATAGCTTTCACGTTTCCATCCACCATCGACACCAAGAGTTACCCAAAATTTGCGGTGAAGTCGGAGTTGAAGTGTGCTTCGTAATTCTAAGGGCCAGGTCCAGAGTTGGCCATTTTGTTGGGGTGCTTTTGTGGCGGTTTGGTCAAAGCCTCCAGCCATACTTACCTGAAAGCGAACAATTCCCCTTTGAAATCGATATTTGAGAATCCACCGAAGGAATCGCATGGCAAGGAACAATGGATCGTCACCGAGAAAGATGACACCTTCCCCCCCTTGACTACCTTCATAATTCACTTCATCGTCGGCACCGAAAACAAACAAGGCGAGTTGGTGGTATTTGTTTTGCCACACCACTTTAAGTTGATAATCATAGTAACGTGCGGTGAGAGCGTTGGATGTAATTAAAGGGATGATCGCATCGGCATAGCTTCGACGAGCAGCAAAGGCGATGGACCATTGTTTGCCGATGGGGATCTCCATAAACAGTCCGGCATGGATAATGTCAATGGATGCCTCTCCATGGATCCCTTTGGTGCCGGTTGCTCGGCTTGTGACAGAGACAAGGCCCCCTGTGAGGCGACCATACGAGGCAGGTGCGCCACCTGGAAAAAAGTCGATGCGTTCGATAAATCGGTCATTGATGACAGCGGGTCCACCACCGAAGTGATAGAGCAAGGGAATGCGATGACCATCTATATAAAACCCCGTATCCGCAGGAGAGGCTCCTCGAATACGCAAGGCACCACTTAAGCCTGTGGCTTTGGCAACACCTGGAAGGTTTTGTAACACTCGGAAGCTATCATTTCCAAGGCCACCCGGCATCGACCGAATCTGTTTGCGTGAAATAGCGACCTGACCCGGTGCACTTTGTTGTCGTTTGGCTCTCACAACCGTCTGAAAGGGGTTCTTGGGATCAGGCGATAAATAAAAATCTTGTGTTGTATCTTTTGTAAGTTCGATCGTTTGACGCAGAGATAGATACCCCAATGCTTTGACAATCAGAGTGTACTTGCCCGGCGATACATGAAGGCGAAATCGTCCTTTTTCGTCGGTATATGCACCCTTCCGAATCTCTCGTAGAAAGACTCCTGCGCCTTCGATGGGGTCGCGTCTTCCTTTCCATACCATCCTACCACGAAACCAGATCCGCTTTTTTTTAGGCCGTAAAACTGTATGCTTTTTTTGTCTTGAAGAGGGCTGGTGCTGCGTGTTTGGATGCCTCTTTTTTTTCACTTTTTTCGATTGCGAAGCGATAGGTTGCTTTTGTCTTGAAGAGGGCTGGCGCCGTGTGTTTGGATGCCTCTTTTTTTTCGCTTGCAAGACCCGCTTGGTTCGTTGAGAGTGCCTTTTTGTTTGAAAGACCCGCTTGGTTCTTTGAGAGTACTTTTTTGGGGCAGCGTGAACAGGAGTGAATGATGCTAATGTGAAGAAGCTGTAACAGAAGAATAGAAACCAGAGTCTTCTGCTCGATAGAGAAAGTATTTGGTGAGGATACCAACTTGAGGACAAGGCTTTTTCATGACTTGCGAAAAGGTTGCATGGACGTAAGCGAGACAAGGCTTTTTCATTATTTGTGAGAAGGTTGTATGGATGTAGGCGAGGCAATGTTTCTCCCGGCGAAGAAAGGGGGTCAGGTGACGTTACAAAAAGCTTTGTTGCAGGTAGGTCTCTATTGTGGTAGGAGGCATGGGTTCAGCAAAGAGAAAGCCTTGCGCGTGGGGGCAATGAAGCTGCTGTAGAAGTTTTCTTTGATGGACGTGTTCAACACCTTCTGCCACGAGGTCGATGCCCAGTTCATTTGCGATCAGTGCGATGGTGCGGATGATACTGTTGGTGGTCTGATCCATACCGATTGTTTTGATAAAGGAGCGGTCGATCTTGAGCGTGTGAAGGGGAAATCGATGAAGGTAGGATAGGGAGGAAAATCCGATTCCAAAATCATCGAGATCAAAGTGTACATAGTGTTTGACAAGTTCGTCGCAAAGCTCCTGAATGGCGCTTGTATTGTTGAGCAGTGTTTCCTCTGTGAGTTCGATATGGAGTGAGAAGGGGGCTAGTTTGGTTTCGCGCAGACAGCGGTTGACTTGGTCAACCAGGTCTGTATGAACAAGTGCCTGGGACGATAGATTGACATGAAGATCCAGAGGAGGGACAGAGTGATATTGAGCTTGCCATTGCTTCATTTGGTGACAGGCTTCTTGCAACACCCACCAGCTCATGGGTACGATCAGGCCGTTTTCCTCACTGGAGGGTAAAAACTCATGGGGAAGCAACAAACCGCGCTCGGGGTGCTGCCATCGTACGAGTGCTTCTAGTCCAACGACCTCTCCGGTGGTTAGTGAGATAATGGGTTGGTAGTGTAGGCGGAGTTGCTCGTGTGGCAGCGCAAGGTGAAGTTCTTTTTTGAGCTGCGTACGAGTGCTTCCTTGTGGGCTTTTTTTAGGCTCAAACAAACAGAACAGATCTTTACCATTGGCCTTTGCCTGATACATCGCAGTATCGGCGTCTTGCAACATCTCTTCAGGGTGGTTGTAGTGCTCGGCACAGAGTGCAATTCCAATGCTCGATGAGATTCGCACTTCGCTGGTATAGAACAAAAAGGGCCGACGTAACGTCGTTTGGACTCGCTGTGCTACCTCCGTTGCGCCCTCTTTGTTGGCCAAGTTGTCGAGTAGTAAGACAAACTCATCACCGCCGAGGCGTGCGATAGAGTCACCTGTGCGCAAGCAGGTGCGGAGGCGGTGTGAGACGGCACGCAAGAGTTGATCTCCCACGTGATGACCGAGGCTATCGTTTATTTGTTTAAACTGATCCAGGTCGATAAATAGGACGGCAAACTGATAGTCCTTTTGTCTTTTTCGTTTCTTTAGGGTCTGTCCGAGTCGGTCGAGAAAGAGGGCCCGGTTGGGGAGACCTGTAAGGGGGTCGTGCAAAGAGCGATACTGTAGTTTTTCAACTTCGAGCTTTTGGTCATGAATATCAGTCAGTGTTCCAACGAGTCGATGGGCTTTGCCTTCCCGACGGTCAGCAATTCCTCGACAGAGCATCCAGCGATACGTGCCGTCCTGACATTGTAGGCGGTGCTCTATCTCAAGATGAGAGGATTCACCATCCATGTGCTCTTTCATCTTTCGTAGGAAGCGAGAATGATCTTCAGGGTGAATACGCTTGATCCAGTCGTTGGGGTGATTGCCCGGTTCTTTCGAGTCTTTTCGATAACCCAGGATCCGCTTCCACCGTGCCGAAAGATAGAGACGTCGGTGTCGTATATCCCAACCCCACACCCCCTCTTGGGAGGCTTCCAAGATGAGGTGGTGCAGATGTTGTGTGTCGCGCAGCCGATGCTCTGATTGGCTGGTCTCTGCGAGGCGTCGGCGGTAGGTCATAGCCAGGGCCGCTTGTTGTCCAAGATACTGAAGCATCGACAACTCACGGGTTTGGAAAGGCTGAGGTTGGCAACGGGCTAAGAGCAAGAACCCTTCAAGGCTGGCTCCAACACGTATCGCAATGGCAAGGCTGCTTTCAAACTTCGATGAGAGCGGTCCAAAGATCGCAGACTGGGGCTCTTCTTTGTATACAGGTGTATAAAATGGAACCGAGTTCTTCGTGGTTGGAACAGGTGTTGGGATAGGGTCCTCTATGGTGTCGCTGGAATCGATGCCAGAGAGAGGTGTGACTTCCGAAGCCGTTGCAGTCCATTGTGGAGAACGCTCCTGTATAGGACTCTGTCTCGTTGCTTCAACAGGTGGGTTCAAAGGTAGGATCTGCCGGGGAGCCGCAAGAATATGCTCCATTAATAAGGGAGGCAAGTTGATATGGTGATGGTGCTGGCTTCCTATTCCAACTTCTGCATAGAGCTGTGGGTCCGCTCCATCAGGTGCGATAAAGATAACGGCTGCACTCAACTCGTGCATAGGAGCCATGCGTTCCAGAAAATGCTGGATGGATTGGTGCAGGGTTGGGTATTGCCACAACGAGGAAGTCAACTCGAACAACTGCATCGATTCGACAGAGTGCTGTGTTCCATTGTTGTGTGATGAAGAGCCTTGTTCTTCTCTGTTATGCCAATCTGAGAACATCTGATTTCCCATGAAGTCGAACGAAACGGTGAAAAGGAAGGCGCCCACAAAGCGACTTGAGAAGCGGCCTGCGAAATAGCCTCTCTAACTACTCGGAACCTCTGTTTTTTTGGAACTATACCTCACTTAAAGGTGAGAGTGCAAGAGGCTCTTCAAGGAAGACTCAAGTCGGAATCGTGGGAAGTACAGCCTTTCGGTTATCCATAAGCATAAGATACATTGCTCTTGAAGGAAGATCCAAGTCGGAATCGTAGGGAGCGAATAGAGAGAACAACCGGAAGCTGCTTGCTCAGACGATTTATGCTGTTCGCTGCGAGAGTCAACAAAGCCCGAGCAGAGAGAGTGGAGACTAGGAAGTGTGGCGGTTGAAGTTGTGAACGGTGTCGACAAGTCTTGCCACATTGTCCAGCGAGGCTTGTGGGAAGATGCCATGACCCAGATTAAAGATATGTGCTCCACCCAATCCTGTTTGCAAGATCCGTCTGGCCTCTTGCGCTACAACATCCGGGTGAGCGAGTAACACAGCAGGATCGAGGTTTCCTTGAAGTGTGCGTTGCCCGACTATCGGGCGTACCTGGTCTAAGGGGATCCGCCAGTC
>JALTMC010000851.1 GCA_027005175.1 Myxococcales bacterium | reverse complement strand
ATTCTTACCAATGCTCTGAGTTTCTGGATGCACCACAAGGGTGGGTATCATGGAATGACGCAACAGCCGCTCGGCCGTGCTTCCCAACAATAAATTCTTCATCACATGTTTGCCACGCTGTCCAACCACGACCAGCTCTGCCTGCTCATGCTGACAATAACGCTCGATTTCCAGATGAGGCTTGCCAAAGATCACACGAACCTCAAAGGCCAGAGACTCCAAGTCTTCCTTCTTCACGATCTTGTGAAGTTTGCGCTGTGTTTCTTGCAACAGCATCTCCTCCATTTCAGAAGGAGCCAGCGGAAGGACTTCCTGATACTGCATCACTCGCTCGTCGAGAATATGCAAAATCGACAGTCGGGCAAACTGCTTACTTGCCAAAGACAAAGCGATGGTGACGGCAGAATCGCCCTCTCTGGAAAAATCGGTGCCCACTACAATATGCCGATACAAGCTCATGACATGCTCCTCTTGCACGAGAGAACCTACAAAACCAACCTGCTCACCTAAGAGCCTCTAACCTAAGACCTCAACCCTATTATACGCAAGTATCTGTTCTATCTTTTGATAGATATACATTCAAGAATTGACCTTAATCAAACCGCAATCTATCAAAAATATGACATAAGATAACAACACTTGGCTCACCCGCGATCCACAACAACAAAAGAAAAGGAGGACCTTGCCATGGCCAACCTGTTTCGAACATTTCTCCCTCTTCTGTTTTCAACAGCACTCGCTCTAGCACTGGCCTTTATGGCACCCGATTGGATACAACCCACAGGTTATAATTCCAATGCTGCACCTTGGGAAGCATTCTTCTCAACCTTTGGGCTGCTCTATGCCATCATCGCTGGATTTTTACTTGTCACAGTGTTAGGCCGACACGGTGACCTCTCCGATGCCTGTGAAAGTGAGTTAAATGCAGTAGAGGACATCCGTGATTTTCTGGTTTACTTGGATGGAGATCAGGAAATCGCCAAGGCCAATGTAAAAAAGAAACTGTATGAGTATGTCCGCTCTGTCTCTGAAAAAGAGTGGCCTGCTATGGTCAAGAAGAACTGGATGAACTCCGATACTTCTGAAGAGTTATACAATGTGATGCGTGCAGTGGATAAGATTATCGTAACCAATGAAAGTGACCGTGTCTCACTGCATTCTGTCATGCAAAAAATCTCCGATCTAACATCCCTACGAACCAAACGAATTAGCTTGTCCAATCAAAAACTCCCATCGCGTTTGCGATGGCTCATCGGATTAATGTCACTCCTGCTGGTTATTGCTATCATTCTGGTAGGAGGAACGAATCCATTTTTACACATCGGAATGGTCGTATCCATCTCCGTCTCTGTTCACCTGCTTTACTTAATTATTACAGATCTCGACAAACCATTTACAGGTGTTTGGAACATCGACAAAAGATCTCTTGAAGAAGTGAAAAAAGCATTCGAAGACGAACAAAGACGAACAAAGGATTAACGTCATCACAGACACCCACAAGTTCCACAGCGAACTTGGACACCAAAGCGAACTTGGGCACCAAAGAATCCCATCCTACCCATCTCAATTTCAATCGTTGTCGCTCAAAGAAACTCTTGTGGTGCAGTTCATCACTCTAGTGACCTTAGATTCAAGTCACTCCTTAAATTGATTTGCATCGCCTGTAGCCAATGCCAGAAACAGACAGGTCTGTGTCAATAGGGTTTTCTCCGCCCTGCGACGAAGGAACAAAGCAAAGATACGAGGTACAAGTTTTCTTGAAGCCGTCGTTGAAAATATTGTATGCTTTGAACAAGCTCTTCTATCACAAGCAAACAAAGAGGAACAATGAAACGGAAACCTCTCAGGATATCGAGCCCTGGGCTAAAGAAGGTACTGGAGCGCTTTTTTATCGCGTTTGCCGTCGCCTTTATTTACCTTGGTTACTTCTGGATCAATGAGTGGTTGCTCGCCAACAAAGTCAAAGCTTATCTACCTCTCACATGGATCGATAGGGTTGTCCCCTTCTCGGCCCACTGGGAGTTTGCCTATGCGCTCATCCTAATCACGGCATTTTGGCCTCTGTGTGTCATTCGGGACCAAGTCTTGTTTCGTCGTACAGCACTCTCCTACTTGATGCTACAGTCCATTGCATGGATCTGCTTTATCCTAATTCCGGTGCAAACCATCCATCGCCCCACAGGAATAACTCCCAACTCTTTTGTTCATTGGGGAGCACTGATCAATTACTGGCTCGATCTTCCCTACTGTTGCTTTCCCTCTCTTCATGTTGGAATGGCTGCGATGGCTGCCTTTTCTTGCTGGAAAGTCGATCGCCCAATCGGTGCCCTGGCCCTCGTCGTAACGGCTCTGATTGGAGCCTCCACGCTCTTTGTGAAACAACACTATTTTGTCGATGTAGTCGGAGGGTTCACCATTGCATATATGGCTTATCGCACTCTCCTCTACCCTGTCCCGACCAGCCACCTGACCACAGAAGAGCTGCGTTATCCACGAAAATTCTCTCTGGTATTGCCCCTCCTCTACACCATTGGTGTTAGCTGTGCCTATATCGCCTACCGCTCCGGTTGGCACCCCTGGGAAGCCTAATTTCAAGATCTTACGGGATACTCTGACCGAGAACATTCTCGTTGGTGAAACCCTGAGCGACAAGAGAATTATGTGTTTTTTTGTTGATGGTGAAAAAGTGAGCTTTGCGTGCTTTGGAATAAGAGCGCCAAACAGGCTTGAGCTTGAGGCCATGCAAAGTAATCGCTGATGATGTTGTGCTCGCAGACATCCACCCCAGGCTTTTGACATCCGTAAATCCCCGATTGAGGACTTGTGTGACTTCACTGGTACTGCCACAAATGATGATAGTATCGCGCAATGTCCAGTTTGTATAAGCTTTGCACTCTGTTGTGCCTGTGACCGATTTTGTCAGGGCGCGAAACGCGATTTCGACTCGCTTGTACGTATCACCTTTGTAACCAGCCCAGGCATCATCATCGGTGTAATAATAATGATAATTACCTGAAGCCACAAAGTCATAGCGATATATCTTATTCAGACAGGTGCTGTGATCCATGGGGATAAAGCTTTTGGAGTGTGCTGCGATACAGGTCTTTTGCCAGATTCTTGGCTGGGTGGAGGGAAAACGACAGAGCCTCGCCATCTCTGAAGTCAGAGGAAATAGGATCGCCCCAAAACAAAAATAGCTTCGGGTTCCAGGTCCAGACCAATAGACTTTGGTAAAGGAACAACTTAAACCATCGTCTGTTGTTCCATTGCAGTCGTTGTCTTTGCCATCACACACTTCCTTCGTGGCCTTTACCTCCCCAACACAGGAGAGACTCCACCGGCCATTCACACATTGCTGCTGCCCTTTCTGACAGGCCCCCTGGCTAGAGCCACAACTCCGACTCTGCCCGGGGCGACATTGACAAGCAGCCCCCGCAACATCGTCAATAAGACCGTTGCAATCGTTGTCTTTGCCATCACAGATTTCAGGATCGGCAGGGGCCGCATCGCACGGAACCCATTGACCACTCTTGCAACGCTCCAGGCCTTTGTTGCAACCGCGCTCACAGGGCTTTGCCAACCCATTATCAACATTGCCATCACAGTCATCATCTTTGCCATTGCAGATCTCACCTCCGGGTACTTGCTGTCCGCGACAAGCCCCCCAACCTCCCGTTTTGCTGCAAACTTGCGTGCCTGTTTTGCAAAGGCCGCGGCCTGCTGTCCCCGAAGGACCGCTATAACAAGTTTGGGTTTGTCCTGCTTTGCAGGCACAGGGAGGCTCATCCACTTCACCATCACAGTCGTCATCTTTCCCATTGCCACAGGTCTCAAGCTTGGGCTGATTCAATGGCTGACACAATGGCTGACCTTTTTGGCACAGTTGCTTACCTTTGGCGCAAACCCCTTTGCTTCCCGGAACCTGACACTCCTGCCCAACCGGAAGCTCTTCATCGATGGAACCATCACAATCGTCATCTTTTCCATTGCAAGTTTCCACTTGTGGGATCTGTTGCTCTTTACACTTCGACCACGCTTTGCTCACACAGATCTGCTTTCCCGCCTTGCAAATACCGCGATCTTTTGTCCCAGATTTCCCCGTATAACAAGGGCGAGAAGAACCCTCTGTACAACCACAGCCATTGTCTATGACGCCATCACAGTCATCATCAAGCAAGTTGTCGCAGACCTCTTTGGTAGGTAAGACTTGTGACAAACAAGGCCCCCACTGTCCATTGAGTTGGCAGCTCGCGCTCCCCTGACGACAAAGCCCCTTCCCGAGAGAAACAGGAGAGCCAGTATAACAGAGGCGCGTCTGACCTGATTCACAGACAGAGGATGCGTCCTTTACAGAACCACCAACCTCGCCCTGCGAAACACAACTCCCTTTCTGACAGAGACTCGTTCCGTCCAGACAATCGTCATCAAAGCGGCACTCTGCACAGCTGGTGAAGAAGCTGGCCCCAATCAACCAGCACATCATCACGAGGAGCAGCCCTATTCTGCTACTCTTTCCTATCCACTGATTACCCACAACACGTATTTCCTATATCATTCTTCAAAGTTCTTTCATTTTCTAATGAATCCAAGGTAATACAGTTGAGCTCTGTTGGCAATATCCCAAACAGCTTACGAGCCCAAAAAAGGTAGGAAGATCAAGCAGCCACTTGCACAGAGGAGGGGGTTTGTGCATCGGGGTATGAAGAGAGGAGATGTTCAGCGGGAGTCACAGTGGTCAGAGAATCCAAAGCCTGCGTCAGATCAGCGATGAGATCATCAGCATCTTCAATCCCAACAGAAAGCCGGACAAGATCGGTTGGAAATCCTTTTTTCTTTTGCTCTGCTTCCGGGATACTCGCATGTGACATAGCGCAAAAGGCACGATGAGCACCACAAAGAGTCGCAACTTGCTCCTGAAGCTCCGTCCGAGTAGGATTGCCGCTGCGAGAGTAGTCGTACGAACCCTGGGTTAAAGCAGCCTCCTGGCAAAATGTAGCGGATTGATACAACGGCGCAACACTCGATCGATACGGATCTTTCAAGGACGTTTGGGAGTGAAGTAATTGGGTTGCTGGTTTCATTTTGAGATCTCCGTGCGAGTCAGTTAATTCCCTGCTGAGCTAAAAATAGGTACAAAAAAACCACCGAGGCGAAGTAGCCGGTCGGTGGTTTTTGCTGGAAACAGAGATTCTTCATAAATCCCTAGCAAACACGCCACCCACCGGCGAGGGCATCATCCTATCCATCACCATTGTTATGGATTGAGAACCATCTACAAACATCAAAAAAGTCTCCAACTGAAAATCACTTTACCACCTCCAGGAAGTGATATTTCTGTTATCGGCCATCACCAAAAAATTGGTGCGTCTTTCTCCATTTTTTTTTAGAATTCACTTCCAATCCAAGTCTTGACTTGATCTCAAACCCAAAGTGCACACATAATACATCGTCAGAGCAAGTCAATGTGAGCTTGTTCGTGGTTTTGATCCGTAAACTCATCGACTCACACTCAATCACAAGGATGCTTTTTGATGAAACAGTTCTTATCTTGGGTCGCTTGCTTCGCGATCCTCTGTAGCCTATCACTCCATCATCCCTTCGCAAACCCCTATATGAGTAAAGCACCCAAAGACCAATTCAAAGCCAAAAAACGCACTGCTCCCAAAAAACGTACTACTCCCAAAAAACGCACTACTCCCAAAAAGCGTACTACTCCCAAAAAACGTACTGCTCCTAAGAAACGTACTGCTCCTAAGAAACGTACTGCTCCTAAGAAACGTACTGCTCCTAAGAAACGCACTGCTCCTAAGAAGAGAGGGAGAACCTCCAAGCCAGGGAAGCGTGTATTATCTTCGCAGCAGCCTCTGGTTACGGGTTTTAAGAGTATGGGATTGTTGCTCAACAGGTTAAAACTCACCGTGCCCAAGCAAGCGTTTCGAAAAGCTCGTTCAGGCGGCAGAAAAGGTGCTCCATCCCCTGCGAATCAGCGAGAAGATCGCATCATTTTATACAGTAAGGGAAAGCAAGGAGAGATGGTATTAATGGCGGCAGAGATGTTTGCCACACACTCCAAAGATTTCAAGAAAAAGATCATTGAATACTGGAAGAAGCGTCGGGGGCAAGCCATGACGTTGCAAGCGCAAAAGACGGACGGAAGCTTCCAGTTGTTCTTCCTGACACCCACCAAGAAGGCCAAGCACTCCAGTCTGATTCGAGGAGCTTATATTGTTCAGCCTGATAAAACCTTGCAGTTTGCGGCGATCTATGGAAGCCCTGAGACCATGAAACGCGCAGATAGTACTCCCTTGGCGGAAAAGATCTTGCGAAGCATACGACCAGGAAAACGCAAGCTCATCATCAAGGCGGGAACACGTGACCTCAAAACACCCGACCCAAGCAAGATCCTCCGATTGACAGTCACCCAAGGGCACACTGTCACAACGCAGCCCGGCAAAGACTTTATGCTACATCGCATATACAAGCTCGACAAAGTGGGCGCTAATATTCCCACCTTGATGATTTATATCGGTAACAAGGCCAAGCTCTTTAACAGCCGGGCTCCCAAAGGAAAGTTTGTCATAGGATACCGCCCCACTCGTATACTCGGCCAGTCACTGAAGTGGTACCGCTGGTATATGAAACCTCCCCAAAAGGGCCAGATCATCTACTATATCAAAGAGGTTCTTGTTGTAATAAAGACGATAAAAAAGAACAACAAAGCTCATATTATGTTTGGCTTTGAAAAGAAAAAACAGGGCCATCTGGAAGCAGGATTGACACGGATGGCAGAATCACTGAAACTGATCAGTGTGACCCCTTCGAAGAAAAAAGCGGCTCCTTCGAAGAAAAAAGCGGCTCCTTCGAAGAAAAAGTAACACTCCTACGAAGGAAAAGCGGCTCCTTCGAAGAAAAAGTAACACTCCTTCAAAAAGAAAATGGGTTTGAAGTCAACGACCTCCACCCCATCCGGACTTCGTCCTGTAGATTCTGGGAGGGGGTTTCCACGCCCACAACATAAGAGGTTTTTTTCTGATGAAGGTACACCATCTCAACTGTGGAACAATGTGTCCAGTAGCAGCGCACTGGTTAAATGACGAGAGCCATTTGGTTTGTCACTGTTTACTCATCGAGACGAGCGAGGGTTTGGTACTCATTGAAACGGGGTTTGGTCTGGAAGATCTCCGCTCTCCTGTGCAACGCTTGGGTTGGCTCTCGACCAAGCTTCTAGGAGCAAAGTTTGACGAAGCAGAGACCGCGATACGACAAGTGGAAGCGCTGGGATTTTCTGCTGACGACGTACGTCATATCATTCCAACACACCTGGATCTGGATCATGCTGGTGGGCTCTCCGACTTTCCCAAAGCGACAGTTCATACTTTCGCCACAGAGTATCACGCAGCGATGCATCCGGGATGGTTTGATAAAACGCGCTATCGATCGCGACAATGGGCACATCAGCCCAAATGGGAGATATACAAACTCTCGGGTGAGACTTGGTTTGACTTTTCCTGCGTCCGACAGCTCAAAGGCTTACCACCAGAGATCTTAATGGTTCCCTTAGTCGGCCATAGCCAGGGGCATTGTGGCATTGCGATTGACTCTGACAAGGGCTGGCTGTTTCACTGTGGTGATGCCTACTTTCATCACAATGAAGTCCACACACCCGAGGGTGTTGGTACCCGCTTGATGGAGCTATTCCAAACGGTCGTACAAGACAATGGGACAATGCGTCATTACAACCAGCAACGTCTCCGGGAATTAGCTGCCGAACAACAAGGCAAGGTCCATGTCTTTTGTTCCCACGACCCTTCCGAATTCCAGGCTTTCACAAACACCACAGCCAACGACACCACAAACTAAACTTGCAGAACAGTAATAGCGGGTTCACTCTCTTCAGGATCGGGATGAAAGCCCTGGAGTAGGAGGATATACTGGCCTGACTCAGCGAGTTCAAGTTCTCGTACAATCCGACGTGCAAGAACAGGAGTGGTATGAAGATCGATCTCATCCACATACACAGGAACGACCCCCCAAAACAGATTCATCTGACGGCATGTTCTAGGCACAGAAGAGATCGCAAGCAGAGGCGCTGCGGGTCGTGAAGCGCAGGCAATGCGAGCGGTATTCCCCGTCTGGGAAGGTACAACAATCGAGCGAACACGCAGTTCACGCGAGAGCAGTGACGTGGCATTTGCGATAGCATCGCGAACCGGAATCGAAGCGGCCAAGTGAGCATCGTCATGTTCATTGCGAATGGACCCAAATGCCCCATGACGCCAGAGATAACCCTCTGCCTGCCGAGCAACACGGTCCATCATCTGAACCGCTACAACAGGATGACGCCCCACTGCGGTTTCCCCCGAAAGCATCAACGCATCTGCCCCGCTGATCACAGCATGTGAGACATCAGAAACTTCAGCACGTGTGGGACGTGAGTGCTCAATCATCGACTCCAACATCTGTGTCGCCACAATCACCGGTCGATTGTGTGCGCGAGCTGTCTGAATCAGTTCATCCTGAATGAGGGGAACCTGCTCGGCTGGCAGCTCCACACCCAGATCACCACGAGCCACCATGATGGCATCAGAGGCCACGATAATATCTTCGATCTCTGTGAGTGCTTCAGGCTTTTCAATTTTGGATACAATCCCTATTTGTTTCCCTGATGCTTGAATCAGTTCACGCAACTCCAACACATCCGCAGCCCTGCGCACAAAAGATAACGCCAGATAATCAACCCCCAACTCCAGTGCCAATGTTGCATCTCTTCGGTCTTTCGGAGTTAACGATGGGACAGAGAGTTGGACTCCAGGAAGATTCATGCCTTGACGGGATTTTAAGGTTCCCCCTTGCAACACCGTACAAGAGATTTCGGTCTCTACAACGCTTTCAACCTGTAAACCCAGAAGACCATCAGCCAATAAGATCCGATGTCCTGGCTCAACTTCACCAGAAAGAGGCAGATACTGCGAAGGGATCAAGCCAGGAGCACCTTCAACATCACGAGTCGTCACAACCACGGACTCCCCTCGCTTCAGAGAGATGCTGCCGTCAGGAAAGACACCCACACGTAACTTCGGACCACACAGATCTGCCATTATGGCAATCGGCTTGTTAACCTCTTCCGCCATCTTTCGGATTCGTTGATACGTTTCTCGATGAAACGAATGTTCACCATGAGACATATTCAATCGAAAAACATTAACACCAGCATCCATCAGTTGGCGAATCATCTCCGATGACTGCGACACAGGCCCCAACGTTGCAACAACCTTAGTCCGCCGACGCTTCAATAGGAACATATTTGGGTCAATGGGCATAATGACCTCCTTTGCTTTGTGCTCAAAGGATAGGGTACACGAAAAAAAGTAGTAACACCAGAGGATACAAGTCACTCCTCCCCTTTCAGGCTTCACCTACCCAGGCCCTAGAACACAAACAACCGTATGTTTACAGGAAGTCTTGCACTCATGTCCGAAACCTCAACATGGTTTGGTTTCCTATTCGTGAACATTGGTGAACATTCGCGGCTCGCGAGAGTTCCTCTCTCTCTATGCAACAAAAAAGGCCGACCGTTACAAGAAAAATTGCCAGATCTGTGCAACCAGGAATGTCACGAAGAACCCCATCAGCAGGGGAAGGAGCGATGCAACAAGAGTCCACCGAGTGCTGCCTGTTTCTTTGTAGACCGTGTAGATCGTGGTGCTACATGGGTTGTGAATCAAGCTGAATAGCATCAAGTTGACGGCAGTTAGAAGAGTCCATCCACCAGCTTGAAGGACCGCAAGAGTGCTGTGAACCTGAGGCTCAAAGATGACACCTGCACCTGCACCAACACCCTGAACGTTTGTGACCAAAACAGTCAACATTAAGACGGTGGGGATGACGATTTCATTGGCGGGGATCGCCACAATATAAGCGAGAAGGATGACACCATTCAGGCCCAACACCAGCCCCAAAGGATTCATCCAATGAATCGCATGCTCAGCCAGGCTCTGAGTGCCAATGTGAACATTGGAGAGCAACCAGATCGCAGCCCCAGCAGGCAGTGCAAACACGATGGCACGCCACAACACAAAGATGGTTCGGTCAATCAACGAGGTATAAAGTGTTTGCATAATCCGTGGTGGCCGATAAGGAGGCAGCTCCAGGCTAAAGCTGGAAACCTCCCCTCGCAACATCGTACGAGATAACAACCATGACACACCAAAGGTTAAAAAGACCCCTAGCATCGCAACTCCCACAACAGCCAATGTCGCGACAAGACCGCTGAGATACGAAGGAACCAATACACCAACAAAGATGGTCGCGATCAGGATCTGTGTGGGCCAACGACCGTTACAAAGAGAAAAGTTGTTGGTTAAAATAGCGAGCAAGCGTTCACGCGGGCTATCGATCACACGAGTGGCAATCACACCCGCTGCGTTACACCCAAAACCCATCATCATACTCAGCGCTTGCTTGCCGTGAGCACCAACTTTATGAAAGGTGCTGTCGAGATTAAAGGCGACACGCGGCAAATAACCCAGATCTTCGAGAAGCGAAAACAACGGAAAGAAGATAGCCATCGGTGGTAGCATCACACTGACAACCCAGGCCGTTGCTAAGTACATCCCATCGATCAAGACACCATGGAGCCACCATGGAAAACCAATCGCCACCGCACCTTGCTTTAACCAGGGATATAACTTTCCTATCAAGAGTTGAGACAACCAAGCAGATGGGATATTGGCACCTGCGATCGTAAGCCAAAGGACCAATGTAAACAACAGCAGCATGATAGGGATACCCCATCGTCGACTCGTTACAATACGATCGACAGTGCGCTCCCAGTCAAAGCGTTGAGACTCAGTATCTCGATGGACTGAACGCTCCGCAAGCCTCGCAGAGTCAGCAAAAAGATACTCAACCAGCCTGTCGTGAAAATGCTCGGGAAGCTGTTGACGCAGCCTTGTCATCTCAGCCAAAACAGACTCCGCTTTAGGGTCCATCGGAAAGTCTAGCTCGCCGGTAACTCGATCGCCCTGAGAGTATACTCCTGTCTGCCTTCCTTCCTGAGAGAATGCTTCTGTCTGCCTTCCCTCCTGAGAGAATGCTTCTGTCTGCCTTCCCTCCTGAGAGTATGCTCGTTTCCGTCTACCTTCTTGAGACAGTGCTTGTGTTCGTTGTTCACTTTCCTTCTCTAAGGATGGGATGAGACCCAGCTCTCCATGACGAATGGCCTGAATAATACGGGGGTCACCATCAAGAAGACGCCATGCGACCCAGCGTGCATTCGGTAGCTCTGGATAGGTCTGCTGCAAACAAGAGACCATCTGCTCGATCGCGCTCTGCAAAACAGGAGACTCGATGGCAACAGAGTAAGTCTTGCTGGTCACTTTTCTTGCAGCGATTTCGGCGATGACTTCCACAAGCTTATCCAGGCCATTGTTGTATCGTGCGGAGGTTGGGAGCACAGGCACACCAAGATCCCTCGCCAATCGCCTTTCATCGACCTTTAGACCGCGACGTGCTGCCTCGTCTACAAGGTTCAAGCACACAACCACACGATCTGTGATTTCAAGGATCTGAAGCAATAAATTCAAGTTACTCTCTAGCCGGGTAGCATCAAGCACAACGACAGTAACATCGGGCTGGCCAAACAGCACAAAGTCACGAGCGATCTCTTCATCATAGCTTGTGGACAACAAGGAGTAGGTTCCGGGAAGATCGACAATTTTATAGCGTTTGTCACCATAAAGAATCGCCCCCTCTGCCCGAGAGACCGTCTTTCCCGGCCAGTTTCCTGTGTGCTGTCGCAACCCTGTCAAGCGATTAAAGACAGTGCTCTTCCCGGTGTTGGGGGGTCCGGTCAGTGCGACCACAAAGTCCCACTGTGAGAGAGCAATGCCCAGCTTTTTCATTCGAGCAGCTTTAAGCACTTCACAATCGGCGCAAGCATCAGAGAGTCCCTCTGTCATGGGAGACAAGGAAGAATGGAGCTCTTTCTGTTTGTTACGGCTCATACAGCTTCCTCCTGACTCGGTTTGGCCTCCAGTAGAATCTGGTCTGCTTGTTTGCGCCGCAAGGCAATTAATGTGTCGCGTACCCGGTAGGCAATGGGATCATCGCCGGGTGCTTTAAGTTCAGCCAGAATCGAAGTGCCAGGAACAATGCCTAGATCCAAAAGACGCCGCCTCTCCAGACCCCGAATTGCCGGTGATAGCTGCAAAACAACAGCAGACTCACCGGGTGATAATTCAGCCAACCGCCTCGCAGTTTGAGTGGGGTCAAGAGCTGTCTGAACTTCACGTACAGAGATGTTGTTGGCGAGCAAGGGTGCCAAGACAAGTTCTTTTCCATCGGCCCAGAAGCGCACCAGTCTCGCATTTTTTTCACTGAGGAACAGAGTCATTCCAGGGCGCAAACCTTCAGCAAGAAGTTGGGCGTACACCGTCTCGGGTTCATCTTCCATATGAATGATTTGAACATAGCTGTGGATGGGAGCTTCTGAAAGGGATGAACATTCGATGGAGGCCAGATGGCCATTGCGGTCCGGGATCGGGTCACCATGAGGGTCGGAGGGAGGATAGCCCAACTCTATCGCCAGAGACTCTGCCTCCTTGAACGATAGGAGATGCTCCATGCTTTCAGCCTGACGATGCCACTCCAGCTCACCAAATCCAGTCCGCTCGGCGAGATGCCGCTCCCACAAACGATGGACACGTATAATATGAAGTGCATAATCGCGGCCAGCTGGAGTAAGATGGCAAGTCCCACCTTGGCAAACAGTAAGCTCTGCATCTTCCAATTCAACCAACAACAATGCCACTCGATCGGTTGAGGTTTGCAATGCTCCTGCTACACTCTCTAGGGTAGAAACAAATCCTTCGACTTCAAATTTGTACAGATGCTTAAGCGCATCCTCACGCAAGACTCGGTGGGCAAAATCCCGATTCCTACGTTGGTACGCAAGCCATCCACGCTCAGGCCAATACAAAAAAACCACAAGCGGGATGGCAACCAACCCAAAAATCAAAACGGCAGTAGACCCAAACATCGAATCGATTCTCCCCACACAGAGACACACACATGGACTCACATACAACAAACCACCCTACCTCTAAGATAGCTTACTTTCCAACAAGCACCTTGAGCTAGATCAATTCCCCGCTGCCCACACTTTGCCTTTCTCGCGAGATGAGAAAACAAGATTGTTCTTGTTTTTATTCACAAACATGGAGTAGAAAAATATGTGGCAACGATCGACACACACTCTGTCAGGCCGCTATCCGATCCTTATGTTATGGAGGGACACCCTCTCCTATATGGCAACGATCGACACACACTCTGTCAGGCCGCTATCCGATCCTTATGTTATGGAGGGACACCCTCTTCTATGTGGGCCACGCTGAAAACTCTGCCAAAGCAGCGATCGGAAAGGGAGCTTGCGCAACTTTAAATACGAAGCAAACCCTGCCAAAGCAGCGTTCGGGATGGGGTTTCCATGCCCACAACACAAGAGGTTTTTTTCTGATGAAAAAAATAAGAATTAACGGGCATGGTCATATCCTTCCAACACCGGAGCAGATCCCCGATTTTATGAAGAGAAAAAAGCTGTTTTGGGTCGATCCGGCGCGCAAGTTTATGAGGCAAGGAGAGCAGTGGTCCAGACCCATTACAGACCCCAGTTTTTTTTTGGAAGAGAAGCTCATTTGGATGGAGCAACATACCATTGACCACGGTGTGATGCTCACCCTCTCGCAGTTGTATTGCAATGGTTTCTCAAAGCAAGATGCTTCGGACACGATCCGATTCCAAAATGACTTTAATGCAAGCGTCCAGAGTCACCCTTCGGGGAAGCTAACTTGCGGCTTTGTCGTTCAGCCTCGATACACAGACCAGGCTCTCCGTGAGATGGAGCGATGTGTGGAAGAGTTGGACCTCAAACTTCTCTGTCTACCCACTCACTTTCTCGACGAAGCAGAGCAATGGACATCGGTCGCAGATGAACAAGTCTTCCCGATCTATGAACTTGCAAACAAGTACAAACTGGCAGTTGAGATCCACCCTTATGACGCCCCCAAGATGGTCAACCTGAAGGACCAGTTTTGGCGATTTCACCTCATCTGGATGATGGCACAAACGGCTGACACGCTACACATGTATACTCTGTTGGGTCTGCCTCAACGATATCCAAACATCCGGACCTGTTTTGCTCATGGTTGTATGCTCGGTCAAGCCAATGTTGGCCGAAGAATGCAGGGATACCACGGTCGCCCCGACTTATTTCAAGGGACATCAGCTCCTGAAGACTCATTGGGGCATCCCAATCTATTTTTTGATACATTGGTTCACGATCCTTATACCCTTCAACTCTTGAAACAGAGAGTCGGTGTCTCTCAGATCGTCTCTGGCCTGGACGATCCATATCCTCTTGGAGAGATGGAGTCCGTCCCCAGAAGCTACCCGGGAAAAGTACTCGACGATGCCGTTGAAAAAGACATCATCACAACCTCAGAACAAGATCAGATATGGCATAACAATGTGTTGAAGTGGCTGGGGAAGTCCTCACTTTAACCCCATTTCAAAACGCAAGGGATGAGGCATCCTTCAAATCTGTTTGACAGCGTATTCTGCCCCTGTTACTTTACTGGAGTCAAAAAGAACTGAGAATTTCTACTCGTTGACAGTAAGGCTGTAACAAAAAGGCCGAATTTCAGCAAACCTATCTTTAGCAAACGTCAGGAAAACCAGGAAAACCATGGCAACTAAGACCGAACTCGAAAGCCTTGAAAGTCTACTCCGAAAACTCCCAGAGGAAGACCAAGCAGAAGCCTTCCGAATTCTCTACGGCAACATGCCTGAAGAGTTGGCGATTCATCCCGCAGCAGCGGCGTTGGCAGAGCAGTACGATTTCGACGTTGCAGCCTATCGCTTCGCCTCCACACCAGAGCAACGTCGTTCACCACGCATCGTTCGAATTGGGGTGATCCAAACCCAAATCGTTGAACCAACGGATGCTCCGATACAACAACAGTTTGAAGGGTTATGCAACCGCACCGAACAACTCATCCATGCGGCAGGAGCAATGGGCTGCAATGTATTGGGACTCCAGGAAGCCTGGACCATGCCATTTGCCTTTTGCACACGTGAGAAGCACCCATGGCTTGAGTTTGCTGAACCCGTGGATGGCCCATCCACGCATTTTCTCTCTCGCCTGGCCCGACACTACAATATGGTCATCGTGTCACCCATCCTTGAGCGAGATGAAATTCACGGCGGTACGATCCACAACACCGCAGTAGTCATCGGCAATCGCGGCAATATTATTGGCTATCACCGCAAGAGCCACATTCCACGAGTGGGCGACTTCAATGAGTCGACATACTACATGGAAGGAGATACAGGCCACCCTGTCTTCGCGACAGAATTTGGTAAGATCGGAGTCAACATCTGTTACGGTAGGCATCATCCTCTCAACTGGTTGATGTTTGGCCTCAATGGAGCAGAGATCGTCTTCAACCCGTCGGCCACAGTCGGTGCACTCTCTGAGCCACTGTGGCCCATCGAGGCACGTTGCGCGTCCATCGCAAACAATTACTTCACCGCTGCGATCAACCGCATTGGAACCGAAAGCTTTCCCAACGCTTTCACGTCAGGTGATGGCAAACAGGCCCATCACGACTTTGGTCATTTTTACGGGTCCAGCTATGTGAGCGCACCCGACGGAGGCCGTACTCCTGGTCTGTCCCGCATCCGAGACGGTGTACTGGTCAGTGAGATCGACCTCAACCACTGTCAACAAGTACGCGACAAATGGGGATTCCAAATGACGCAGCGCCTTGGCGAATATGCCGAGTCTCTTAAAGCTGCCGCCGCCCCAAACTTCCACCCCCAGGTCATCGCCGACGCAGGGCTCGATTGGTCCTCAAACGGCAATGTAATCCAGGCGAGCCCCGCTCCAGCCCCTCAGCTCTCCGCTCCGATTCGCCAGTTGGCATTTCCCACGCAAACCGCCAAGGAAACAGCTGAAGAATAAAAAAGAACAACCCCAGCATTACCCCATCATTGAAAACGCTCCCCCATGGAAGAGGCAGACCTCCTTTTCATTCACGTTTTCCAGTTTTTTTAACCTCGAAGATATTCGAAACCCCGATTCCTATTGCAATCAGACCTCGTTCAAAGGTATCATGCTTCCGTTCCGTAGCTGTTTGATGGGATGAGTATGTAGGTAACGTTGATGGAGACTGTGTCATGAAAAGTTTGAAAACTCTTAGAAACGTAAGTTTGTATTTGGGCATTGGCCTGACCGCCATCCTCATCATGGATTGTGGAGGAAAGTTGGGCGTTGGAGCAGCATGCACCAGCGATGCACAGTGCGATGCTGGCTTAAAGTGTCTCAACAAAGTGTGCAGCAAAACCCAAACAGAGGGAGCAAGTGACGGTGGCAGCAAGAACGCGACCACAACCCCCGACAACAGTGAAGCGACCACAACCCCCGACAACAGTGAAGCGGCCACAACCCCCGACAACAGTGAAGCGACCACAACACCCGACAACAACGAGTTGGCTTCTCCAGATACGGCAAAAGAGTCACAACCAGAGTCTGCCCCACCAGAGCCAAGACAAGAAGCAGCCACGCCGGAAGGCAATCCAACAGAGTCGAAGCAAGAAGCAGCCACACCGGAAGGCAATCCAACAGAGTCAAAGCAAGAAGCAGTCGCACCGGAAGGCAATCCTGGTGAAACAGCTCCCGAACGAACCACCTGCCCACTCTCCTGCAATACAGATACAGATTGTGCGAGCTGTTCCAACAACAGAGTTGCTTGCCTCAAGCTCCCTGGCGCACCAGGGCTGTGTTCCCTTCCAACAACAATATGCCCAAGTCTGTGCACCTCCGATGCAAATTGCTCACAATGCAATGCCGGTCGCACCAAGTGTATAACGGTCTCTCCTGGAGGGATTAAGGCTTGTGCAGCGGGAACAAACTGTCCGGCCACTTGCACCTCAGATAGCGACTGTGCAAGCTGCTCCCTTCGCACCAAGTGTGGCAACATCGCAGGAGC
Source organism: Myxococcales bacterium (assembly GCA_027005175.1). Classification (GTDB taxonomy): domain Bacteria; phylum Myxococcota_C; class UBA6777; order UBA6777; family UBA6777; genus M3003. The sequence goes on along the minus strand of JALTMC010000851.1, from coordinate 16,558 downwards.
GCGTTTCTGTGTCCCTGCACCCCCAACCACCTGTCCAGCCACTTGCACCACGAACGTTCAGTGTGCTTTGTGTGGTGCAGGAAAGACTTCATGTGTGGCAGGGGCTGGTGGAAAGATGGTCTGTGGAGCAGGCGGCACCACAAGCTGCCCGGCCACCTGTACCACCGACACCCAGTGCAGCAATTGTGGAAATAACCGCACCACCTGTCTGAAATTTGCAGGTGTTGGAAGCTACTGTGCCCAAGCTGCCTCGGTTTGTCCCGTAAACTGTAAGTCTGATAGTGATTGTAGCAAGTGTACTCCTGATCGCCAGAAATGCTCCACAATAACAGCGGGTATCAAAGCCTGCGCTGCTGGCCCCAACTGTGCAGGACTTTGCAACACAGACAGTGACTGCTCAGGTTGCCTTGGACGCACCAAATGCAAATCTATCTTTGGTGTCGCCAAAGCCTGTCTTCCCTGAAAGCTCTAGAGTAAAAAATATCGAAGGCCCACAGTCTACGATGGGGGGCCAAAAGGACCGCTGGTCCCATGTTACTCGTGAGTAAAGAGTGAGTCAGAGTTCTCCCACAAACACAGACTCACTCCCTTGTCGATCTAGTTACGTTACCTCTACAAGTTCAGTGACTAGGCTGAAGTCCCTCCTTATCACACCTCTTAAAAAAGAGTATCCAATCATGAAGAAGTTGATTTATTTATCTCGCTGTATCATCCCGTTTTTATCGATGGTATCCATGTTGACACTGTTTACCAGTTGTTCCACTTCAAACACCAACCTAGATGGAGATGCACAAGAGCAGCAAAGCTCCAAAGATGGAGGAGTGTCTGACGAAAGAGTGCAAGAGGCAACTCCAACAGAGCAAGTCAAAGAAGCCATCCCCGAGAAACCAGCAGGTCCAGATCCACTGAGGACGGCAGAGCTACGACGGGTTATTGCAAAGCTGGCTTCTGATGAATTTGATGGCCGTGACGAAGGGACACCCGGTGGAGACAAAGCCCAAGCCTGGTTGATAGAAGAGTTAAAACGCTGCAAGATCCCACCGGCTTTATCCTCTGGATACAAACAAAAAATCACAACAGGAAAAGGTACCAATCTGCTTGGTCTCATCAAAGGAACAGATCCATCCCTGAAAGAGCGAACCATTGTACTGAGTGCTCACTACGACTACCTGGGAAACTGCAGGGGCAGGATCTGCAACGGTGCTGACGACAACGCTGCCGGTGTTGCCATTGTATTGGGGATCGCCTGCAAGTTGGTCAACAGTCCGCTGAAGCGGTCAGTGCTTGTGGCCTTGTGGGACGCTGAAGAGCCTCCCACCTTCTTAAAGCAGTCCATGGGCTCCCTCTTTTACGTCAACAACCCTGTGATACCTCTCGCAAAAACAGACGCTGCCATTGTCTTGGACCTTGTGGGCAGTGACTTATGGCCTGGCTTTGCAGGACACTTCCTTTTGGGTGCAGAGTTGAGCCCAGAGGTAGCCTCAGCGGTTGGAGCCACCACTGTTCCAAAAGGCTTGCTAGCCTTACACAGTGGCTTACACTTGGTGGAGCAAACTCCCCTGGGAATGCAACCCTGGAGCGACTACCATGGCTTCCGCCAGAAGGCTATCCCTGTCTTGTTCCTCAGCAATGGACAAACCAAACGCTATCACCAGCCCAATGATGAGATGGCTTCCATCAATATGCCGAAGGTGACCTTGGAAGCCCAATACTTGTTTGGGATCGTGACAAACCTGGGTAATGCCACGAAAGATCCAACCTTTGTAGCCACAGGAGCCAATTACAAGCAAGACGCCAAGACAATGAGAGCCGTTGTTGAGGCTGCTCTAGCTCCAGGAGGTATTATTGAAACATTGAAGCTCTCAGCCACCAGTCGCTCCAAACTACAAGGTGATCTTGAGAAATTGAAAGACGTACAGAAAAAACTGGAAAAAGGAGGCTCTCTCACCCGAAGAGAGATTTATACACTCCGTGCTGCCGCTCAACGCCTGATGTGTCTGGCTGGCCCTTTTTATCCAGAGAGACGATGCCAGCTGTTGTAAAGCAAGTAGGGAGACCACCAAGACCTTGCTTGTTTTCCGGTAGGCCCTTGATATATGAAACATTATGTGCTAGGGTAAGCCACCCTCAGATGACGCTAGCTCTGAGTAGCCACCAAAATATAGCCTAAAACATAGCCTTGTTCTGGGCTGCTACAAACGTAGAGAATTCTGGGCTGCTACAAACGTAGAGAAGTTTATTGAACCTTTCTGCAAAGTCATCCCTCAATTTTTCACGATGGATAAAAAGTTTTCAACCACCAACTCACAATGCACAATGAGTATTCATGACTGGTGGTTCTGATACAACAAACAAAAACCAACCCCTTACCTCGTAGGAGAGCAACGATGCACATCAAAGATAAAGGACTTCGTAGGGAGTTCCGCAAAGCGATGAGCAACGATCAAAAGATCGATCAACAAGAGATGGCCTCCATCCTCGCAGCTGCTGGAGATGGCCAAGTCCTCACGGAAGACATTGATGGAGACGTTGCTCTTCTCGCAAGCTCAGGTGAAGCTCGTGACCACTTTATGGCTCGTGCCAATGCTGATGGTTCTTTAGACTTAGCGGGTATCCGCAGTGGCGTATCCAAGAACGAAGGGAAAGATCTTCAACGCATGTTTGAAGGTGCCAACCTCACCGCTGGTGCGAAGCTTTCACTCTCCGACTTCCTCACAGGTCGAGCCACCAGTTCGATGGCTCCCGTGATCGAAGATCCCACCCTTGAGCCAACAGAGACCACTGACCCAGCAGATATCGCGGAACCGATGGCTCCAACCACAGAGCCAAGCGTGGATGGTCCCTCCAGCATCGATGATCCAGCAGTCACGACTGTGAGTTCCACCACAGCAACCCGTGCTGTGGACTTTAAAGGTGAGACGACCATTGCAGGTGAGTGGCGCATGAAGCCCGATACTCTGGCAAACACGTACAAAGGAGTAAGTCCTGAAAACTTCCTCAGCACCAACGTAGAAGTTCCAGTTCTTGACGCAGATGGAAACCCGACGGGAATGAAAACCATCAACCGCCGCGATAATCAGTACTTTTTGAATGATGAAAAGACGGAAGTGGGTTATAGATTGATTCCTGTGTCGGATGAGCCCATAACATTGCCCAATGGTGAAGTGGTTCCTGGCTCCTATCATCTCGACAAGATGATCGAAGGCAATGACTATGTCTTCATGATGTACACACACCCGGAAGAGCATCGAGGAGGTCTGCAAGATCTCGCCAAAGAGTCCGTCAAGCCCGAAAATGGCATCACCCACCTGGCAGGTTACCAAGGGGAAGGCAAGACCGTAAACTCACCACGCAACTACCACAACTACAAGTTTAAGGTCAAAGGCTATCCAGCCACGATCGTCACCATTGATAATGGTGAGGAGTATCTCGGAAAGAGCATGAAAAGTGCTGCCAAGGTCCTGAACCCCACAGTAAAATTCCCCTCCGACTACAAGAATGACAAGTTGATGGCCTTCAATTTGGAGAATACCTTCAAGTTCTACAAGGCAACCCTCGAAGGAGACACCTCCATCACGGATGCTCCCGAATGGAATCAATACTGTGCAGAGCACCAACTCATGCTCTCTAGCATCGGCCTGAATCTCCCTCAAAACCTGCAAGGTTACCAAGAGATTTACGGTGATGTCGATGGTGCTAAGCTATGGGAACTCGCCAAGGCCAAAGGTGTAGAAGAAGCTCCCGCCGACTTTGAGCCACACTACAAAAAAATGGGGATGGAGCCACCTCGTGGAGACTTCAGTGGTGCTTTCCAAGAGTCGGGCAAAGCGATGGCATGGGTTCCCGAAACCACCGCCGATCTCGTGCAAGACTTTGTCACAACCTATGCTCCTTTTGATGAAGTCGGTGGACGCGTTGCAGCCGGCGTTGTCGAAGGCTTCAAGGACACTGTGATGGATCGCATGGGTCTCACAGAAGACCAAGTCAACTCCATTGCAATGCCTGTACAAGGCCTGCTCATAGAAGCCGACGCCAAAGTTGCCGGTGGGATGAGCGTAGAGGATGCCAATGCATGGCTCCAAGAGAACTTGGCTCCCATCATGGAACAAGCTCGTGAAGTCCAAGTCAGCGACGACTCAAAAACCCAACGCTACTCCGCACCAGCAACCCTGATGCGCCACGTCACAGGAGTACGCGGCCAAGACAACGGACTCACCTACAAAATCATTGGTACCGTTGTGGACACCAGCGAAGTCGAGCCCGCCTCCGATAACTAGAAGTTGCCACCAACAAGTCTGATCATGAAGAGCAGGTTTTCGCCTGCCCCTGTCCCGTGATATTCGAATCCCCCCTTCTTCCACCTCTATCCATCGACTCATCTCTTCGTGAGGAGAAAGTCAACCACATCATCGGTCATCAGCCTTCTTCCTCTCTCTATCCATCGACTCATCTCTTCACAAACAGATGCTAAGATCTGTGTCATCTTGTGAAATGCTCCAGAGTACATTTGATGCGGTGATTGCTTCCGATACTCCATAGAAGCCCCAAAAAAAAAAGTTTCAGGGTGGGTTGGCGTCACATACTGTAATTTTATGAAAGTGCCACGTTGGCGTCACATGCTGTAACTTTATTAAAGTACCAGAGTGCGCTATCTTGTATGTTCCAGTTTGATAAAGGAGTTTGTTATGAATCGTTCCCGTCTTCTTTTATTGTCGCTGTTTACGATGATTGGTCTTGCTTTCTTGCCGACAATGGCTGAAGCAGCTTCGGATTTATCCATCGCCAAGATTGAGTTGGTGCCGCCCTCCCCTGCTGCGGCCAAACCTTTTAAGATCCTTGTCACTGTCAAAAACACGGGCTCCAGCCGGGCGGGTAGCGTGTTTAACCCGTGTGCTTTTGAGATATATGCTTATGTTGATAACAAAAAAGTAGGAAGTGAATGTGACTCGTTTGGTCTCGCAAGCAACAGCAGTACGGTCTATACAATCAATGTCAAAAGCACAGCTGTACCCACGAGTGGTACAAAGAAATTAAAGATCGTTGTGGACGCGACCAAAAAGGTGAAAGAAACCAATGAAAACAACAACACCAAAGAGATCACAGTAACCTTTACCAGACAGGGGCCCGACCTGATCGTGACCAAGGTATGGAGCTACCCCATACCACCCATTACGAAGGAAAGCACAACGCTCTATGCTCAAGTCCAAAACCAGGGGAGCACAAGTGTAACGTCTCCATTTACAGTACGTTTTTATGTAAGCGGTCGCAGAGTAGGGACTGCTACGATATCTTCACTCTCTTCCGGCTCCAAGAGAACCGTTCGGATCAAGACCACACAAACCACCGCTGGCAAAAAAACAGTTCGCGTGCTCGCTGACAATGCAAAGAAGATCCCTGAGCTGGATGAGAACAACAACAGCAAGTCTGTGCAGCTAGAGTGGAAGCGACGCCTACCCGATCTTATCGTGGAGCGTATCACAGTGTCGCCCACCAGCCCTGTCGCAGGTGCTCCCGTTAAAATTACCGCGAAAGTAAAAAATATTGGACCGGAAAGTGCTGGTGGCTTCACAAATCAACCGATTGTGCGTTTCTACATCGATGGAAAAAAGATCGCAGATGAGCCCATCACTTTTGGTATTGGAGCAGGCAGTTCAAATACTGAAAGTACAACCACAACAGTAACCACATCGGGTACGCACAAGATTACGGTAGAGATCGATCCCGGGCAAAAGATCCAGGAGATCAAAGAAGACAACAACAAAAAGGACCTCTCTTTGAGTTGGCTTCCCCCCCTACCAGACCTTCGGGTCTTTGCTCTTACTGTCAATCCAGGAAGTCCAATTGTCGGCTCTCGTTCGACATTTACAGCATCGATCAAAAACATCGGACCCAGCAGCGCAAAAGGCCCCATTGATGTGGACTTCTACCTGGATGGAAAAAAGCTTGGAACCAAGCAGCTTTCCACCTTAAGAGCAGGCAAGGTTGCTTATGTAAGCTATCCCTACACCGTAACCAGTGCGGCAGGAGCCCACAAGGTTAAGGCCGTTGTCAATGATGCAAAAAGTCCAAAAGAACTCAAGTATACCAACAACAGCATGGAAAAAACCTTTACATGGGGCAAGGTCCCTTACCCCGATCTGGTCGTCACCCTGATTACAAGCATCCCTGTGGATCCAGTGATCAACCAGATCACCAAGCTCACAGGAGTTGTCCGAAACCAAGGCTCCAAACGAGTTCCCGTGGGGGTTCCCTCCTTCTATGTACGGTTCTACGTGGACGGAAAAAAAGTGGGCAAGGATCTAACCAAGTTAATCGGCCTCTCTGCGGGTTCAACTGCGACATTTACCATGAATGTAACACTGTCATCGCCAGGAATTCATAAGGTCAAGGTGGAAGTAGACCCCACAGACAAAGTGGTCGAGAGCGACGAAAAGAACAACAGCGCAGAAAAAAGCATCACATGGAAATCACCACCACAGCCTGACTTTACAGTATTAAAGATCTATACGATCCCATCCACCGTAACCCCCAAAAAATCGACATTTTTGGTCGCTCGGGTGACCAACAAAGGAACAGCTTCCTATACCAAACCCGTCTTTGTGAGATTTTCACTCGACGGCAAAGATCTCACACCAGACTATGAACTCAAGACAGGTCTCAGCTTGCAACAGATCCGTTTGCCTTCCGCACGATTCACACCGAGCAAAGAAGGAACATTTCTGGTCAAGGCTACGATCGACCCCGATGGAAAAGTGAGTGAAGTGGATGAAAAAAACAACACACTTGAATTCAAACTGATAGTAAGCAAACCCACCATCGACGTCGATGGTGATGGTGTACCCGCCAGCAAAGACTGCGACGACAACGACAAATCCGTCTATCCAGCAAACAATGGAAAACCTGCCGCCAAAGAAGTATGCAACAACAAAGATGACAACTGCGATGGCAAAGTCGATGAGGACTTCGACAAAGACGGTGACGGTGTCTCCACATGCGCCTCCACACCCGATTGCAACGACAACGATAAAGCGATTTATCCGGGTGCTGCCGAACTTTGTAACAAAAAAGACGACAACTGCGATGGCAAAGTCGACAATGGTCTGACACGAACATGCAAGTCAGCTTGTGGCAACGGGCGTGAGGTCTGTCAGGGCGGAACGTGGAGTAAGTGTGATGCCAAAGAGCCCAAGAAAGAGGAATGCAACGGCAAAGATGACGATTGTAACGGCGTAGCCGATGACGGCAAATTATGTACAGATGGCAAACTGTGCAAAGCTGGTGTCTGTGTCGAAAAGCCACCTTGCGATCCCGCTTGCAAGTCTGGAGAAGTTTGTGTGAGTGGGCAATGCGTACCCAAAGACCTCTGTGCCAATGTACAGTGCAAAGCAAATGAAGAGTGCAAAGAAGGCAAATGTGTCGCCAAGCCACAAGACGAAAACACCACCAATGTAGAAACCCCCGGAGTTGAACCAGGGCCTGAACCCACCAAAGATGCATCACAACCCGAACCTGGAACCGGCTCCGAACCTGGAACCGGCTCCGAACCTGGAACCGGCTCCGAACCTGGAACCGGCTCCGAACCTGGAACCGGCTCCGAACCTGGTGGGAATACTCCAGAGACAAACGTAGCTGGAGGCTGTAGCTGTGATACCAACAATCCTAAAGTACCGTGGTTTCTACTCTTAGGATTGCTTGCTCTGCCCTTCGCCCTGCGACGTAAAAGCAAGACTGTTCTCAAGTGACGTCCGACAGAGTGAAGGGAAATCGCTTCCCCCTCACTCTACTTAATTCAGCCTACGGCTTCCCCCTGAGAGCCACCGAGGTAACAACTCTGCTTGCAGCAAGACCGAAAGGGAAGGGTTTGATGGAGCCAGCTCTACTCCTAACAACAGGCTTTGTCTCACTGATCTACCTCTTTCGCAACATCAACTTTATGGTGTTTGGTGGTGTCTTTGATTTTGCCCTAATTCTCGCCATATTCGCCAGCATTGTACTCATTGATTTCAGCGTCCGAAAGACAAAGAAAGCCACGACACGCCCCGCCGTATTGTTAGTGACAAGTGGCCTTATCCTCCTGATAAGCACTGCACAACTGCTCTTCTCTTCCCACCCCATTCACTACTTTTTCACAACAGACTTCCAATGGTTCAGAGTGCTGTCCATGTCTTTGCTTACAATCACGATGTTCGTAAGCATGTATCAGCTTGCCACTGCACCAGCTTCCTGAGTAACCCGGCCCCACCCAACCAACCAAACCCAGAGATACATCCGGCTCCTCGTACCCAACCAACCAAGCCCAAGTATGTCCATGAATCATTCAATCTCATGACAATCGTGTTGTTCACAGGCGAGCGGTGGTTTTCTGATATGGATTTTCCCGTCGGGAAAGAAGTCTTCAAAACGAACAGATTCTGTTCGTTTCAATCGAGCCGTAACCTCGCTAGCCCGGTCGAGATCGATTCCCAGGTTATGAGCTGTTGCATCTCCGCGTAAACGATGCAGCAAGCCTTTGATACGACGATAGGTTGAGAGGTAAGCACCACGCCAGATCTCCAAGAACGGTCGATGGTCCATGGGGTTATCCGAGAGGAGGTGACGCAATCGATTGGAAGGAACAAAGGTATAAGAGCGAACGTCCGGATGTTTTCGCAATGCCCAGTTGCGGACATTCTCATATCTTGTATAAGAAAGTGTTCGAATATCTTGGTCGAGATTGTAAAGTAATCCACGTTTGTGTGTGTATCCAACCTCACGAGCGACATAAGGCAAAAATGGGTCTAAGACAAAGACAAGACTTGCACCTCGTCGGATGGCCTCTGTCATATTTGATGTACGTGTCACCGCACCATCTTCGTAATATCGACCATTGATCTTAACTGCCGCAAAAGCAGGATGAATACTCAGAGAAGCTTGAATGGCTTTGCTAATAGGAACATCTCGGTAACCCGTTGAGCCAAACAAGACATGGCGTTTTTTATCTTGGTCTGATGCACCAATGTAAAGACAACGCGGCAACTGACGAAAGTCATTGGTAACACCATCCATGGAGAAGATCTTACGCAAGACTTGTTCAAATAAATCGGAGCGAAAAGGAGGCCCCAGGATCTCGGAGTAATTGAGCACAAAGGAGTCCAATTCAAGTTTGTCTTTGCTACTGAAAGCACCGCGAAAGCCATGCCAAGACGATCGAAATGCAAAACGCAATCGCTCCAGATATCCAGAGAAGTTGAGGTGCTCAAGCTTCATGAGATTGAGACTTAAAGGTTCAATGCGCCCCCCGTCATGACCATCGAGGGCCGCCATAAACTCCTCCACAGCATATCCTGCCGAAAGAACACCGCTGTTCACAGCTCCTGCACTAATCCCAAAGTACATATCGAAATTATTGATCGCAGGGATGTCTTTGTTCTCAGAGATCAAGCAATCATCAAGGCACTTGAGCGCACCAAGCTCATAGTAGATCCCAGTGATACCACCTCCAGCAAGGCACAGTGCCGTTTTTGTCTGCTGTGGCGAACTTAAGAGCGTCACAATATATTCCAAAACATTCGCAGCAAACGCAACAGACTCTGTCTCATTGGGAATGCCACTTTCGCTTTGAACACGTTGTCGAATTACATGTTGAATACCAAATCCACCCAGCTCGACCATCAGCTGATCCACTTGCTCGGGCACAGGACCAGAAACCAAGGCCAGGATACGGTGAAATCCATACCGGGACTCCAGATCTTCCACTTCGTCAAGTTGGGCCAAAAGCTGACGTGCTTGCTTGATGCCTTCCTTCCTATCATCGGGCTCTGGGGCATATCGCAAATCAAGCAACAACATACTCGCATACATAGAACGCAATCGCTCCATTGTGCCCTTGGGGCTCTGCTCTACCACCCAAGAAAATGTGATCTCTTGAAAAAGCAACAACGGTGGATACCTCTCATCCACAAGCTCTCCCCCTGGAACCCTTTGAATATCGGCCATCCATCGACGATACTGTAAATTTGTAGGAGCAACATACAAGATCTGCTTGGGCTGCTCACTTTTTCTTGAAAATAACGGTGCCTCACTGTCCAATGTCACTCTCCCTCTCTCCTAACCAAAGAAACCAAAACACAAGTACATTGTCTTCCGCGTTGTATTCGACCCAGAGCATAACGCAACAAAAATGGTCAACGCCGTTCCATATCGTGCCATGGTAGCCATTGTTTTCATACAGAAGGCTTCCCCTTACTGAAAAACGCATACGACAAAAACACTCTCAGCACGACCCTGAGCGTAAAGATTCTTATCTTATTCCTCTCCTAGAAACAAGGCATCCTCCAGAGAAGGCATCCTCCTCTTCATCAAGATAGCCCATCCTCCTGTTTGTAGCTTGGCAGAAATGTGGTTGCATTAAAACAGGTTTACTGCTAGAATGCCGCTGCTGATTTGTGGATTTCTTGAGCATTTCAAGGAACAGCCAAGTCACTCAAAAGAAAAAGTGTCTGTCTCTGGATTTCTTCTGCTGAACTTCAGCAGAAGAAATCCAAAGAAAGCACCAACCCAACACAATGACAATATATATGTAGATCAAGGATGTGGGAGAGGTCCATGAGCCAGCTGTCGAAGTCCAGTCTCTGCAAGTGGAAAAAGAAGGATATGTCGAATCACTTCGACATGTTAAGTGAACTCGTCAATCGACCTGCTTATCTATGCGTGAAATGTGGTCGCGCTGCCAACAAAAAACGAAATCTCTGCAAAGCCAAGTCCATCACAATCGCTGAGGATTAAGCATCGCCGCCATCTCCCTCTATAAGCATCGCTATCTCCTTCCGTAAGCATCGCTGCCATCTCCCTCTGTAAGCATCCCTGCTGTGTCCTTCCTTACCCAATACCAAGTCCTCTTTTTGGTTCTTCGAATTTTAATTGTCCTACTTTTTTATCCTCATGAGTAATTACGTGTAGGAAAGACGGCTCATTCAGGTCACTGTGCCAGAGGGAGCCATTGATTGAGAAGAGGTATGGAGTTAATAAGCTGTTGGTTTGTCATTGGGATGATGCTATCACCTTGTCGATTCTGCTGAAAAAAAAGTATTCTGGGAAAGAATTGTAGGTCTTTGACGATAGGAGCGATGGAATGTATCAAAAACACAAAAATACCAACTCATCAGCTCGTTGGTATTGGTTTGTATCGAGCTTTTTGGTTGTTTGTTATATGGTGGGTTGTGGTACCGCTTCCGATATTGGTTCTGCCGGACCAACCGCTTCCCAGAGGGGTGTCGTACAAACAACACCAACAAAGCCGAAGCAAACACAGCAAGTGGAAGAGTCCGATCTCTATCGAAAAAAGGGGGATTTGCTATTCTATCTTCACGCCTACAAAGGGCTGACCATCTTCTCAATGAGCGATGCGACGAAGCCCAAAAGACTCTCCAACCTCCCAGTCTACGGTTACCCTGTTGAAATGTTTGTGGGAGACAAAACCGCCTTTGTGATGGTGCGTTATCCCGTGACCATGACCCGCGCCAAGATAAGCCCTCAATACCGTGTCAGCCTTGCTCCCAGCCAGTTGATCTCGATAGATATCTCCAACCCTGAACAGCCCAAGCTGCTTCATCGAATCACCATTCATGGCACATTACTGCCAGGACATTCCCGAAAAGTAGGGAACACCATTTATCTGATAACATACAACCCCAAAGTTAGACTGAATGCCGATGCTCCATCAGAAATGGTTTTGGGACAAACGTTTCTTCATACCTATTTTGTGGGCCAACCTTCGAAACTCAAACTTGTAAGCTTCCAGGGAATTCGAACAACTGATCTGCTCCCTGTCCTCGCTTCGGGTTCCAATGTTCTCGCCAAAGTTACAAACAACAGGGATGACTCCGCGCTCCGTCTGGAAGGGGACCCTGACCTACGCAGTGATCGCCTCTTGCTCCACTCTTTGCAGCCCATGCAGTATCTGGGTGCGGTCATGACAGCCACACCCAAACGCCTTGTCATTGCAAGCAACTTTATCTACCGGGCGGGTATGACGATAGCACCACCTGGAACAGGACCGTCTCAGCCACGTAGCTTTGGTGGATTTGGAAACTGCAATGGAAGAAATAGGACTTTCCCAAGCAGAGTCGTACCTCCAACGATAACAACACAGCTCAATTATACAGTCATCCGTATCTATGACATCTCTGATCCATCGGGCCGGGTCAAAGAACACAGTCACTTTATGGTACAAGGCTACATGTCGGACCAATTCAAGCAAACCATCGTCAATGATAAAACCCAGGACAGTGCTCTATACCTGGGCATTGTCCGCCGCAATGCCCTACAGATATCAGCCAGCCGAATTACCAGCCAAGTACAAAACCTACTTCTAAGCATTGATATTCGAAGGAGCGAGAAGCCTGTTCTTCGCCATATGGTGGCGTTTGGAAAGCCTGGAGAATCTGTACGCGGCAGCTTGTTTGATGCCAAACGTCAGGTTGTTTACGCCATTACTGCGACGGGTATCGATGAGCAAGATAAGTCTGCCGATCGTGTCGATATTGAACGTAGGAGACGAGAAAGATTACGTATCAGAGATCCTCTCTATGCCTTGAGCTATAAGAATCCGGACAAGTTAGAATCACTTGGCAACATCGACGAGTTAAGCGGAGACATCAACTTGTTTCGTCTGATCGAAGGGGGTCAATATTTGCTTGCAGTGGGTCGAGATAACTCGTCAGCATGTACTGGATTCAACAAAGATACAGGGATCTACTCACGCACAGCTGTCAGTATTGTGGATGCACGCAACCTCTCAAAGCTTCGATTGGTACAGCGACGTTGTGTCAGCATCAATCCCAGCATCGCAGTGGTCTCTTCCAATGTGAACTGGGATCGAGACCAAGCCCACAAATACATTGGAATGTACGAAAGCAGTTCACTGAACCTTGTGGCAGTCCCTGTACGCTACAACGACACAAAGGAAAAGAAGGACCACACTGCCATAGGCTTGATGCGATGGGACATCAACCGCTATCAAAAGAATCTCCCCAACACAAGTCAGACGGTCCTGTCGGATATGGGGACACTAGAGCATCCACAACAACACGGAGCCTTGCAACGCTTACTCTTTTACAACAACTCCTCTACCCCAAGAGGTCCGGTACTGGTCTCCCTCGCGGAAACCAATCTGAGCGTTGCTTCGTTGGCAGATCTATCCAAACCCAAAGCTGTCGCAACGTTAGAGATAGCTCTCGATGTCGATGCAGTCTATCCATTGGGTGAATATATTGTCACACAGATCAAGCCCAGTCTCAGAGGGGTCGAGAAAAGCAGCCCCAGGTACAAGAAGCTTCAAGAGACTCGGATTCTTCGGGTGGATCGCATAAAACAAGCAACAAGAGGAGAGCCACTGGCCCAACTCACGTTGGAGAATGTTCGCAATGTATTGCAATGGAAACAATATCTGCTTGTCTTTCGAGAGATCACGTCCTCACAAACAGAGTTGAGGGTCATCGACCTCCAGAATCCAAGCCAGCCGAAGGTCGGCGCAAGGGTATATGTTGCATACATACCCGAATTCCTGCAATCGGCCTCCATCCAAGGGCACTCCAACGTATTGAATCAGAGCTGGGCAAGTATGCCCAATGGAATACTCTTTGCTTATTCCCCTCCCGGTCAAAACACCAAGTATCTTGGATTCCTTGATATGCGACAGCCCAGTCAACCCAAATTGCAGCAGCTCAAGAAGCTACAGGACAACAGTGAAAAGTACAATGTGTTGCGGGTCAATGACACAACAGCCCTACTTTCGATCGGACCCAATTCAAGCACAACCAGAATCCAGAGTTCATGGATCCAGCAATGGACCTGGCAAACAAACCGCTGGACAGAGGGACTCAAACGCACCTTTCCCGGACATTGTATGAAGGTCTACCAAAAAGAGGGACAGCTGTTGTATCTAAGTGGCATTGGGAATCCATATAGTGGCTATACCAACATAACACTCTACCAGTTGACCAAGGCACGAAACTCATTCATGCAGCTCTCCAGGACCTATCTAACCGATCGGGTATCACAACGAGTTGCCTTGCACGGTGATAGGATCTCTATTCACTCAAGACATGATGGATTGAAAGTCTATCGTGTCACCAAAACAAAGTTGGAACACACGATAACTCTCGCTCTGAAGTATACGTTTGGTAAACACAACAAACCGTCTGATCTCTTTTTGGAGCTTGGCTATGGACCTTACCTACAATTCAGAGTCTCAAACACAGGTGGAATTCTCTGGCTACAATTGCCAAAATTCAATACAAAGGATGGAGTAAAAAGCTTATTCTTTGCTCCTAACTTCACCTGGAAGCTCGATCCCAAGAATCCCAACAACCCACAATTCCAACCTAGAAACACCCAGCACGTCGTATTGTGGAACAACAAAGCCTATGTTGCCAGTGGGCCGTTTGGTCTCTTAACCTTTGACTTCAGACAGTCAAATATCCTACAAGAATAACACGAAGCGCACGGCCACCAGAAAATAATCCTTCCTAAAAACAACACCTTGACAACAGCAATCAAACCTCGTGAATATGAGGAGTCAGAGCAAAAATATTCGGTAAATGGAGATTGTGATGTCTAACTTCCTAGCTGCCGAGGAGGACCTGCCGTCTCTTGCGGGAAGATGGATCCCTGCTGAACCACTCCTTGGCATCAAACCACCCGACATTCGCTCCCAAAGAGGCCCATCCTCCAAAAATGAAAACGGCCCAAAGAAACCATCGTAACCAACGGTAGGAGCTATCGATCTGCCGGGAATGTAGAGAACGTGAGAAAGCAATCGACACAAATCTCCCCTACCCAGTGAAACCAAGTTCTCTCGTCGCTTTTACGGGAACCTGACAGCCAGTAAAAGAAATGGACATAACAAGATCTCCTGTATATCCGCAAGACGAAAATCCCACTCTGAGGGTGAGAAGTACGCGAAAGCGCACTCAGAACCACTTGCCCTTCAGAACAAACAAAAATGGTTGAGCCGACCTCCGTCGGGTTTTTCCTCCTCAGAGTGTGGGTTCAGTCCCACGAAAAACCTATCCCCTTTTATGTTGATTAATAGCTTTAGCCCAAGCACTCCCTCCCCACAAGACGAACCTGTATTCCGTTTCATCCGTTGTGTATACCGAAAGACTATTGGGTAATAGAGGGATGAGTCTCAAGAATTTATACAGATTGATTTTCGCGTATTGGATATCAGAGAGTTCAATTGTTGTGACACCTGATTGAATGTTGAATTTATGGGACTCAAAAGTGAGATGCTGCTCTGTTAGATATAGTTTTCCACCAACAGCTTCAAAGTTTTTCTTAAGAGTTGCAGTTCCCTCCTTAATTATTAAATATCCATCTCGAAGTGGTGATTTCATTTGTAACTCCATCATAATGGTCGGAGGGTTGAATGACTTTCGTATTGTCCAATTCAAACCAATAGTAACCTTACTGGTTTGAGTCGAAAATAGAGGAACACATTCCCGTAGAGAACATCATAAGATTGACTTGAGGATGGGGTGGTCAGAACACTTGAAGATGGGGTAGATTTAGAACGCAGGATTACCAGGAGTATTTCACAGAGCCCTGTGCAGCGTCGGCAAAGCACTTTCCGGTTTGCCCACGATCGCTTGTTTTACAGACAACACTGCCATTGCTTCCCCGAGCGGAGAAGGAACTCTGATCGCCAGACGCCTGAAGTCCTAAAACAACGGTGCCTTCTCGGCCTTTCGAGTCTTTCGCATAGACAACAATCTCTAGTTTTCCAGCTCGTTGAGCGGTATTAAAGGAGATACGCATACCCTGTTTAATGTCAACAGACTTTCCAGAGCCAACAGAGACTTGAAGCCGCATGGAAACCAGCATTCGACCGCTAGCCCCTGCCTCCGAGGACGAACCTTCAAACTTATAAATCAGCGAACCATTAACACAGTGATTTCCTTTGTTACAAGCATTAAAAAAGCGTATTTCGAATCGAAGTTTTGCATCATCACCGTTAGAAACAGCCTTCGCTTTGAGTTCGATCTGCCCTGAGCCCACTCCTTGGCAAGCCAAATCGATAATATAACGGAATGTTCCACCTTTACCCATCAAATTCAGTCCCAAAAAAGACTGGACACAGTCTGCCTTAAAGGAGACGGGAAGAGCCTGTCGAATCACTCCAAACTTCGATTTGTTCTTGAACATCGACTTTCGCAAGGAGAGGTCGTTGTTGAGAGGTAAATAAGGAGCGAGAAGCTCCGTCATCTTTGTGGGAATTCCCGACTGAACCAAATAACGCTTCATCGGAACAGCGGATTTGGCGTTTGGATCATTCACCGTTAGGAATGATACCATCTTTCCATACTTCGACAGGCCGGGCATTTTCACAGCCAACTGGCCTTTTGTATAATCCAAAAAAGAAGCCTTGATGATATCACCATTGAGCGTCGCAGATGGAGAGTTCAAGCTGGACTCGATCTCCGCTATGGGTGGTGGTCCACCACACGCCGACAAACTCAACCCAAAACAACCCATCAAAATCAACTGCAAGATAGTGCGCATAACAAACTCCTTAAAC